>JAOUEE010000540.1 GCA_029858875.1 Acidimicrobiia bacterium | reverse complement strand
GCTCACCGACGACATAGACAATCAGTCGACGAATATCAGCATCCGCGAAGTCGTGAACGTTCAACAAGGTGCGCAGATTGTCGAGGCATGAAATCGCCTGCGCCGCCGGATCAGCTGCGCCAACCAGCTCGCCCGACTTGTCCCGAGGGACCTGACCGGCGACGAACAGTTGGTCGCCAACGAGGGTCGGCGTATCGATAACCCGGCGTGGTAGCCAGACCAGCATCGTGCTCCTGTTGATTCACAGTCCTGAGGATAGCGATCAGACATAGGCGAAGCGGAAGCATGTGGCGCCGCCTCAGGACCGGATTGTTGCGCGTCGTAGGAGTCCACCTGTGCGATTCTGAGCGAGTGTTATCGAGTGGTGCCCGCTGAGGCGGGCCGTTCCAACCGGAACGACCAGATGGCAGCGACCGCCCGACGAGGCCACCGACATTCGCTTCTCATCGAGCAGCAACCATCCGAGCGATTTCGGCACTTCTCGGACGGCTCTGCGGAGCCTTCCGTAGGAGCGCATAGTCCCGAGCCAACACTGACAACGCTGTGCCGCAGAACCGGCGATATGCGCACGAGCGAGTCCGAGGAGCCGATCTTGGGTGGAAGCCATCGCTTGATCCCCAGCAACTTGGGATGAACACATGCCCAGTAGACACTTCGATACTTCGATGGAAGCCCATATGGAAGGTGGCGCGCCCGGCCCGGCACATGGGCAGAGGGAAGCGCTGAGCCGCCGTCACCCCGCACAGTTCGCTGACAGCTCGCACACAACTTGAGCCGCCCAGGAACCGGCGGTGCCGGGCGGTGATCGGTGTGATCCGCCCGGCCACGGTAGGTGGTCAGCTTGAGCGTGAGGTTCCGGTGACGGCCGCGGCGACGATGTAGGTGGCGTGCCGGTCGAGGGATTGGGCGTGCTTGGCGCCCTTGCGCACGATCGCCAACGTGCGGTGAGCGCGGTCGATGTCCATCGACTCGATGTCGGCGCCGAGCGGTTCGCTGATCCGCAGCCCGTTCAAGGCGAGCAACGAGATCAGCGCGTGGTCGCGTGGCGAGCCGAGCCCGGCCTGCACGAGCAGGTCACCGAGTTCGTTGCGGTCCAACCCGAGGGTGCGTGACTCGACGTCGATCTTCGGTCGGCGCACGTCGTTGTTGGTCCCACTTGTGAACCGGCACTGCCAGCATCGTTGTGACGTAGTCCTCTTCCCATCGAACCTGACCGGCACAACGATGGGCGCTGACCCGGCTACTGGATTCTGACTCAGCTTCTGCGAGGAGGCCGGACGATGGAGCACCACGACGAACGCAGAGCGGCCGCCATCGACCGCCTCACCAACAAGCGCGAGTTCAAGAACCACGCGCTCGTCTACGCAGCCGTGAACGTACTGCTCGTGGTCATCTGGGCTGCATCCGGTGCCGGTTACTTCTGGCCGATCTGGGTGATCGCCGGATGGGGCATCGGTCTCGCCGCTCACGCCTGGCGGACCTACGGACAGAAGCCCATCTCCGAAGCCGACATCATCGAGGAAATGCACCGCAGCGAGAATCCGCGCGACCGCACGTCCTCCTGAACCGACGTCGGCGATGCCATCTGACGCAAGGGACACCGAGGAGCCCGTGACCCCGTCCCCATCGGTCCAGCAAGCAAATCTCGACCTCGTGGTACGGGTCGGGACCCTGATCCACACGAGCTTCGCCGACTCCCACGAGGAGTTGTTCGCAGACGATTTCGTGTTCCACTACGTCAACCCGCGCCTCGCCGGACTCCACGGCGACCACCGCGGATACGACGGCTTCCGCAGCTTCTTCGAGCGACTGCATCAGGACAGCGACACCGGCTTCCACAACGCACCCCATTCGCTCACTCCCTACGGCGACGAGCTCGTCGTGGCGTTCGTGACCAACACGGTGAGCTTCGGGGGAACAGAGATCGATGTCGACGCGATCGTCGTGTGGCGGATCGTCGACGGGCGCATCAGCGAAGCATGGGACATCCCGGCGATCAACACCGTGCGCTCGCATCAGCCGCGCACCGAATGAGCCTG
>JAOUEE010000167.1 GCA_029858875.1 Acidimicrobiia bacterium | reverse complement strand
GGACGGCGAGGCGCTCGGTGAACAGACGCGACAGGGTGTCGGGATC
The DNA here is from genome assembly GCA_029858875.1 of Acidimicrobiia bacterium. Classification (GTDB taxonomy): domain Bacteria; phylum Actinomycetota; class Acidimicrobiia; order Acidimicrobiales; family SHLQ01; genus JAOUEE01. The sequence goes on along the minus strand of JAOUEE010000167.1, from coordinate 8,312 downwards.
CTCGGTGCGGGCGATGGCGTCGTCGAGTGGGGTCAGGGTGGCGGTGATGGTGGCCCGTTGGGCGCGGAGGTCGCCTCCGGTCCGCTCCAGCGAGTCGATGCTGGCTTCCACCTCGGCCACGTCGAGGGCGTGTCGCTCGTCGATGTAGGTCTGGGCCCAGCCGTTGGCCCAGAGCTGGGCCTCCGTCGGTGAGGGGGCCGAGGAGAGGAAGCTGATCACGCTGGTCGGTAGGCCGCGATCGTCCTCGATGGCGGTGATCCGCACGTCGAGCGTCCCGCTGGCGGCGGCGCGCGACGCGGCGCGCAGGTAGGTGTCCGACGCGAGGTAGTCGATCTCGGCCTCGATCTGGCGGAGCAGGTACTCGCCGGCCGTGTCACCCAGCGGGAACAGCTGCTGATTGCTCTCGGTGCGGACCATCACCCGTGACTCGGCTCGGTACACCGGCGACTGCCGCCAGCTGTACAGCACGCCGATGGCCGTGCCGGCGAGGACGATCGCCACGATCATCAGGCGGTGACGGCGCAACAGGGCGAGCGTGGCACGGGCGTCCATGCCGTCGTTGTCGGGGCGGGTCTGCGCCATGGGTGCGTGCTTCCTGAGCTCGGACGCGTGGTCGCTCAGTGTGTCATGACAATGCATGAAAGACCAAGAAAACGACGTAGAAGCAGCCGCCGCACGCTCGGTCGGTCAAGATGTCCGGGGCGGGTGCCGACGATAGAGTCACGCGACGTACGAGGCTGTGGCCTCGCCGGCGCGGGTGGCCGAGCAGCAACCCTGAGGTGTGTTTCCCGATGCGACGTTGGCTGTTGGCGATGCTCGCCGTGCTGAGCCTGATCGCGCTCCCGGCCGTGCCCGCCGGGGCCGAGGCAGCCGAGCGGGCAGCCGTTCGCATGCCCTTCGACGGCCAATGGGCCAATGCCTACGCCACCGCGCCGTGGGAGCACGGTCGACACACCTCCCAGGACTGGGCGATGGACCTGTTCGCCGTGTCGGCGCCGGTGCGGATCAACATCGCCGACGCCACCGGGACGGTCGACCTCGAGGTGACCGACGTGGTGCTCGACGCCACGTGCGCCGGTCGGGCCGGTAGCTACGTGACCGTGCGGGTATCGGTGGACGGCGTGGTCGTGGGGACGGTCCTGTATCACCATCTGGTGCAGGTGAACGTGGCCGAGGGCGACCATGTCGCCTCGGGCAAGGTGCTCGGCCGTACCGTGGCCGTTCCGGATGCCCTGTCGGGGACCTGCTGGCACGTCTCCACCCCGATGGGCATCCACACCCACATGGCCATGGCCAACGCGGTCGGACATTCGTGCTTCGAGCGTCACGAGGTCGGTCAGGCGCTCAACCAGGGGGCCGTCATCGGCGTTCTCGGTCATCGGGATTCCGGTGCGTCGGTGGGAGCGGGCCCACGCGCCGACTGCGACTCGCCCGAGTTGGCCCGCTGTCGGGGCCTGGTCGGCACCATCTACGGCACCCCCGGACACGACGAGATCATCGGCACCGCCGGACCCGACGTGATCATCGGCCTGGGCGGTCGCGACGTCATCCGCGGCCTCGGTGGAGACGACATCATCTGTGCCGGCGCCGGAGCCGATGATGTCGACGGCGGCGGAGGTGACGACTACATCAACGCCGGGCTCAGCGGCGATGTGGTGCAGGCCGGACCGGGCGACGACCGCGTCGTGGGCCGTCAGGGCGCAGATCAGCTCCGGGGCGGCGGCGGCACCGACCGACTCATCGGCGGCACCGGCGACGACGTGCTCAAGGGCGGCGGGGGCGACGACGCCATGATCGGCAAGGACGGACTCGATCGCTGCCTGGGCGGATCCGGTGCTGACCACACCCACCCGAGCTGTGAGATCGTCGCCCAACGACCATGATCGGACGGGCCCGGGCCCTGGCCATGGCGTTGGCGGTGGCCACGACGGCCTGTGGGGGGTCGACCCCTTCGGACACGACGCCGCCGACCAGCACCCGTCCGGTGCGGTCCATCACCTCGGCGGCTCCGACGACGACGGCCCTCGCTCCCGCCCGGGGCGACGCCGGCCCGCTGCTCGGGGAGTTGATCGCCGCCGTTCCCGACCCCGGCATCCATCCCCTGCTGACCGGTGCCTTCGCCGCGGTCAACGACGCCGCCGAGAACTGCGGATCACTGCCGAACTGGACCGAGGATCTCCGCCTGGCCGTCACTCGATTCGAGAATCTGATCCCCCGCGTCCAATCCTCGCCGCTGCTCGCCGACTGGCGAGGATCGGCCGAGGCTCGGGCGTTGAGCGATGAGATCCGCGACCGGTTGGTCCTCCAGGACCGCTGCGTGGCCGGTGCCGCCACCGCCACCGACGAGCAGGTACGCCAGGCCACCGAGGTCACCGGGCGCGCCGTGGCCATCAACGACTGGTACCGCATTCGACTCCACGAGCTCCGGCCCTCGGTGGGTGCCGACCTCTGGTATCACGCTGACCATCTCGGCCACATGATCGAGGTCGAGCGGCTGCTCCGGGCCGAGGGGGCCATCGACGTGCTCGTGGTCGGCACCAGTCGGGTGAAGCACGGCGTCGATGCCCTCGCCCTCTCCGAAGCCACGGGTTCGACGGTCATGAACGTCGGCATGCCGCTGATGTATCCCACGGTCATGATCCCGTGGCTCGATCAGGTCTGGAGGCGGGGCCGCCGACCAGGGCGAGTGGTCATCGGCGTCGGTGCCTCCGACGGCTTCCGTCAGTGCACCGAGGCCCGGACCGCCAAGATGGCCACGGCCATCGACCTCCAGGCCCGCGCTTTCGCCACGCTGCCGGTCCTCGAGCAGATCGATCAGGAACGACTGCTGGTGGGGCCGGCCGAGCGGTCGTACCGGGACAGCCCCGTCCTTCGCTCGTACCTGGCCACGACGGTTCCGCAGGGTCAGGGAACCGGCCTCACGGGTCAGGCACCGGATCCGGCGCTGATCGGTGTCGACCGGGCGCGCTACGAGGATCTGCTGGTCGAACCGGTCCGCTGTGATGAGATCGTCACCGCCCTCGGGTCGGTGGTGACCGACCTGACCGGCCGAGGGATCGACGTGTTGGTCGTGGGTATGCCCATCCACCCGGAGGTGCGGGCCTTGTTCCGCGACGCCTCGTTGCTCGATGCGGTGACCAGCGAGCAGGCCTTCCTGACCACGGCGGCGGGCGGTCGATTCCTCGACCTGTCCCGTGTGCTGACGGCCGAGCAGTTCGTCGACCTCACCGATCCGACGGTGGCCGGGCGCCAGGTGATCACCGATGCGTTGGCCGCGGAGTTGCGCGGTTCCTGAGCCGGCAGGGATGCGCCACCGAACCGGCCGTTGTTTGGCACACTGTCGACATGCCGATGCGGCAGGACTGCAAGTACTTCGAGAGTCGTGCGTATCCCAACGGCGACACCGTCCGGAAGTGCGATCTCGATCTCGCGCCCGAGGCCCCGTGGCGTTGCCCCGAGGACTGCCCGTCCTTCGAGCGCCGGCTGGTCGACGTCGATTGGCGTCACGGCACGTTGGTGACGCCGGCCACACCCGAGGAGCCGGCCAGCCTGGGCGAAGACGACAGCATCGGCGCGTTGCTGGACGCCGCAGAGGACATCGTGAATGCGGCCGGCCCCCGAATCGTGGCGGAAGTCGACTCCGAGCGGGCTCCCCGGGAGGGCTGGCTGCGGCGGATCTTCCGGCGGCGCTGACCGGCGGGACCGGCGGCCGATGGAGCCGCAGTAATTTCTCCTATGGCGGTAGTATTTATTGCTGTTCGCCGCCATCCCCCTCGAGTGCTCATGAGTCTCACGCCTGCCGTCACCGTCGATGCCGCCCAGTTGGGTGGCCCCTCGTGGTTGGTCGAGCGTCGCCGGGCCACGGCGGATCGGCTCGATGCGGTCGAGGTGCCCGACGACGGGGCGGAGGTGTGGCGCTACAGCCCCATTCGCGATCTCGACCTCGACGCATTCGACGCCCCCTCCGAGCGCGACTGGGACCCGGAGACGATCGACGCCGATGGGGCGGCGGCACGCATTCGACTGGTCGACGGGCGGGTGCAGGCCATCGGGCTGGCCCCTGACGTGGTGGGCCTGGACATCGGCATCGCCCGCGACGAGGCCGATGCACCCTTCGACGTCCCGCTCGGCGACGAGTACGTCGCGTTGATGGCCGAGACCCTGGCGTCGGACCCGATCTACATCCGGGTGCAGCCAGGGCGGGCCATCGAAGCGCCGGTGGTCATCGAACACGAAGCGGCAACGTCGGACGGTCTGGTGGCCACGCTCGTGGCCGTGCACGCCGGTGCCGACAGCGAGGTGACCGTCATCGAGCGTCGGCACTCGGGGCCTCATCGAGCGCTGGTGATCCCGCTGCTCGACATCACGGTCGAGGATGCGGCGCGGGTTCGCCATGTCGACGCCCAACTCCTCGGCGAGCACACGTGGCAACTGGGCCAGCAACGGGCGCGGGTCGGCGCGCAAGCCACCCTGTCGATGTACCAGGCCGGACTGGGAGGCCGCTACGCCCGGATGCGCACCGACTGTCAGCTGATCGGCCAGGGCGCGCACGGGACGCTGTCGGCCGTGTACCTCGGCGGCGATCATCAGACCCTCGACTACCGAACCTTCCAGGATCACGTGGCGGCCGATACCACCAGCAATCTGCTGTTCAAGGGGGCGGTCGACGATCATGCCCGCTCGATCTACAGCGGCCTGATCAGGGTCCGGCCCACCGCTCGAGGTACCTCCGCCTTCCAGACCAACCGCAACATCAAACTGTCCGAGACGGCCTGGGCCGAATCGGTGCCCAACCTCGAGATAGAGACCAACGACGTTCGATGCAGTCACGCGTCCACGGTCGGTCCCATCGACGAGGACCAACGCTTCTACCTCGAATCGCGGGGCGTGCCGCCCGAGGACGCCGAACAGCTCATCCTCGCCGGGTTCTTCGCCGAGGTGCTCCAGGCCATGCCCGCCCCAGCGTTGGCCCACGAGCTCTCCGGCGTGATCGCCACGCGCCTGGAAGGAACCAGGTCCCGATGACGGTGCGTCTCGTGCTGGGCCGAGTCGACGACATCGCCCCCGACTCCAGCCTGTCGGTCGATGTGGACGGACATCGCATCGCCCTGGTCCGTCTCGGGGACGATTTCTATGCCATCGGCGATGTGTGCAGTCACGCTGATGTCTCCCTCGCCGAAGGCGAGATCGACGCCGACGAGAAGGCCATCGAGTGCTGGAAGCACGGGAGCCTGTTCTGCCTGGAGACGGGTGAGGCTCTCACCCTGCCGGCCACCCGTCCGGTGCCGACGTACCGGGTCGAGGTGATCGACGGGGAGATCTCGGCCGTCGTGGACGAGGAGGCGGACGCATGACCCACCTGGTGGTGCAAGGTCTGCGAGCGGCGGTTGCCGGAACCGAGATCCTCAAGGGGGTCGACCTCGCCGTGTCGAGCGGTGAGGTGCACGCCGTCATGGGGCCCAACGGGTCGGGGAAGTCGACGCTCTCCCATGTGCTGATGGGCCGCCCCGGCTATCAGGTGACCGCCGGCTCGGCGCGCCTCGATGATGTCGACCTCCTGGCCCTGCCCACCTGGCAGCGGGCCGCGGCCGGGTTGTTCCTCGCCATGCAGTACCCGGTGGAGGTGCCGGGCGTGCGACTGTCCGAGGTGCTGGAGGTGGCGGCTCAGGCGGCCGGGCGCGACCCGTCCACCGTCGCCACCCTCCTCGAGCGTGAGGCCGAGCGCATCGGCTTCGACCGTCGCCTCCTCGACCGGTCGCTGAACGTCGATCTCTCGGGCGGGGAGCAGAAGCGCAACGAGACTCTCCAACTGGGGGTGCTCGGCGCCCGCATCGCCATCCTCGACGAGCTCGACTCGGGCCTGGACGTCGATGGATTGCGGACCATCGCCCGCCGCATCGAGGCGGCCACCGAGGAGGACGGTCTCGGCGTGCTGGTCATCACCCACTACAGCCGACTCCTCGAGGAACTGCGGCCCGATTTCGTCCACGTCCTGGCCCACGGCGTGATCCAGAAGACGGGTGGTCCCGAGCTGGCGACCGAGCTCGAGGCCTCGGGATACGCCGAGTGGGCGGCCGAGACGGACCGAGCCGACCAGGTCGAGCCGCTGGCCGACCCGTTCGCCGATCCGCTGTCGTGATGGCCGCCGACGAGGACCGTCCGGTGTTGTCGGCCGACGAGATCGACCGTCGTCTCGACGAGGAGCCGGCGCTCGGCGGGTGGCGACGCGACGGTGCCTCGTTGCGTCGGACCTTCGTCTTCGCCGACTTCCCCGAGGCCTTCGGCTTCATGGCGCAGATGGCGGTGGTGGCCGAGCGCCTGTTCCATCATCCCGAATGGTCGAACGTCTACAACCGGGTGGAGGTCACCCTCACCACCCACGATCAGGGCGGGCTCACCGATCTGGATCTCCAACTGGCCCGTCGGATGTCGGCCGCCGCACCGGCCTGATGGCATCGCCGAGCCAGGCAGCCGGTGTCGGTCTCTGCTAACCAAGCCCCCATGCCCAACACGGATTGTCTGGTGACGGGAGGGTCGGGATTCATCGGTCGACGGTTGGTCGAGCAGTTGTCCCGCTCGGGCCGGTTCCGCCACGTGGTCAACCTCGATGCTCGGGCGGTGGAGGGGGAGGGCCACCGGATCGATGTCCGGCGCCCCATCACCCTGCATCCCGGCGACCATCGGTTCGAGGTCTGTGTTCACCTGGCCGCCTTGGCCAAGGAGCCGGGTTTCGCCCACCGCGACTACTTCGAGGTCAACCACGAGGGCACGGGTCACGTCCTCGATCTGTGCACCGAGCTCGGCATCGCCTCGGTGATCTTCACCAGCACCATGATGGTGTTCGCGGCCGGCGACGAGCGCCGCAGTGAGACCGATGCGGTCGACCCCGACACCGCCTACGGGGCGTCCAAGGCGCTGGCCGAGCAGCGGGCCCGGACCTGGGCCACGGCCGATCCCGGTCGGCGACTTCGCATCGTTCGGCCCGGCGTGGTGTTCGGACCCGAGGACGAGGGCAACTTCGCACGGCTGCGGCAATTGCTGGCCCGGAAGCTGTTCTTCTACATCGGCAGCCGGCAGACGGTGAAGAGCTGCATCCACCTCGACGATGTCGTGGGGCACCTCCAGTACCTCATCGACGACGACGATCCCCACGAACTGGTCCACTCGGTCATTCCCGACCCCACCACCATCGAGGAGATCGTGGAGGGCATGTTCGATGCCTTCGGTGGCCGCTACCGGGTTCCCACGGTTCCGTTCCGCGTGGCTCGAACCGGCGCCCGCCCCTTCGAGCTGCTGGCTCGGGTCGGCTATGACACCGGCATCCACCGGCGTCGCATCGACAAGCTCTACCACTCGACCGACGTCTCGGCCGAACGGATGCGCGCCAGTTGCTTCGCGCTGCGGCATCCCACCGTGGGAGCCGGTCTCCGGGCGTGGGCCGAAGCCGAGGGAGCAAGGGCTCCCGGCTGAGGGTCAGGCGGTCTCGTCGATGGCCTGTTCCAAGGTGTTCCACCCCAGCGTGGCGCACTTGATCCGGACGGGGAACTTCACCACACCCCGTAGGGCCTCCAGGTCGCCGAGAGCCACATCGGGAGGCGGTGCCGGCTCGGGTTCGACCTCGTCGCCGTCGAGCTCGTGCTCGTGGATCGACATCATCGCCTTGAAGGCCCGGATGATCTCCCGGGCCTCGGCGACCGGCTTGCCGAGAATGGCGGCCGACATCATCGAGGCCGACGACTGGCTGATGGAACAGCCCTGCCCGCCGATCTTCACGTCGGCGATGGTGTCGTCGGCCACATCGACGTACACCACGATCTCGTCGCCGCACAACGGGTTGAATCCCTCGGCTCGCCGCGCCGGCGGCGACGGGAGCTCGCCCCGATTGCGCGGGTTGCGGTAGTGATCGAGGATGATCTCGCGGTAGAGGTCTTCGAGTCCGGGCATTGTTGCGTGCTTCCAGGTCAGAGGGCGAACAGCTCGAGGGCGCCGACCAGCCCCTCGGTGAGGGCATCGACGTCGGTCTCGTCGTTGTACAGGTACAGCGAGGCGCGCGAGGTGGCGGGGACGCCGAGGACGCGCATCAGTGGTTTGGCGCAGTGATGACCGGCTCGGACGCAGACATTGTCCTGGTCGAGGACCTGGGCCACGTCGTGGGGGTGCACATCACGAAGGGCGAACGAGAGGACACCACCGCGGGCCGCCGGTTCGGTGGGGCCGTGGATCTCGATGTCGTCGCCCAGTCGGTCGGTGAGGGTGCGGAGGGCGTAGGCCGTGAGTGACACCTCGTGGGCGCGGATCTGCTCCATGCCGAT
>JAOUEE010000007.1 GCA_029858875.1 Acidimicrobiia bacterium | reverse complement strand
ACCCGGGATGACCAAACCCGCGCAGAGGAACTGCACGTTGACCCGGGTGGCCTCGACCCCGGGCGGTTGCCGGGTGGCCAGCTGGCGGAATCGATCGGCGGTGTCACCCCGGAGCAGGGTCATGGGGTCGTAGTTCCCGGGTTCGGCGATGTCGTTGTAGTCCGCGTAGTAGGCGAGGGCGGCGGCGTATTCGGCCCGGATCTCGCCGATGCTCGAGTCGTAGGCGGTGGCGTAGAAGGTCTCGGCCAGTTGGGGGACCTTCCCGGGCCACACGAAGGCCTCCGACGCAGCCGAGGTGGCGAACTCGGTGGCGGCCAGACACAGCGCGGTCACCGGACGGGTGTCGTCGCGTGGGTCGAGCGTGGTCGTGGTGGAGGTGCTGGTGGTGGTGGGTGGGGCGAGGGCGTTGCCGTCCAGCTCGGTGCCGGTGCGATCGAGCAGCACCACGAAGCACCCCGCGATGAGCGCGCCCACGATCAGCAGGGACAGGGCACCTCGGATCTCGCTCCAGATCATCGCCGGTCATGGTAGGGAGCCTGCGCCCCGAGGCGGTGTCGGCGCCTGAAACACCGACGGGCCCGGCCGCTGGAGGGGCGTCGGCCGGGCCCGTCAGATCTGGTGGCTCAGGCGGTGGCGGGCTCGGCGAGGGCCACGGTGGCCGTCGCGATCTCGATGCGACGCGGCGTGGCCGAAGCCCGCACCGGGATGGTGATGGTCAGCACACCGTTGGAGTAGTCGGCCACGAGCTCGTCGGTATCGAGCTCTTCGGTCAGACGGAGACGGCGATGGACCACGCCGAAGCGGCGCTCGGCGATCAGCACGGTTTCGCCGTCGGCCGCATCGGCCAGCCGCTCGGCCCGAACCGACAGGGTGTGGTCCTCGATCCGGACGTCGATGTCGTCGGGCGAGACGCCGGGGAGATCGATGCGAACCTCGACCTCGTTCTCCCGGCGCACGGCGTCGAGGGGCAGCGTGGGACGTCCGACGGTACCGAAGAAGCGGTCGAAGTCGGAGAAGGGATCGTTGCGGAACATGGCCGCCTCCTGGTTTCTGGGGGGATGGCGCCCGGCGACACCGAGCGGGGGATTCGAAGTGTACAGCTAACCTGAGTGTAAATGACTCAAGAAATCATCGTCACTCGTCAGGAAGTCGATCCGGGTCCGGCTCGGCCCGCAGGTGGCTCGCCCCGGCCCGAGGGAATCGGTCGCCCGGTTGGTCTGGCGCCGACCCGACACGCCAAACTCGGCTCGTACGACCTATGGACAGCTCCGGACCGAGCCATCACGCTGGTTCGGTCGTTGCGCTGAACGAAAGAGTCCGAGATGACCGTTGCCGAAGAGCTCGAGGCCAAGTTCGGCCTCACGTCCGTCACGTACAAGTCCGGACTGAGCCAGGACGAGCTGTTCACCGAGGCCATCGCCAACGACCGTGGGCGGGTCCACGCCGACGGTCCCGACGACGAGCAGAAGGCCTTCCCCACCGTGCTCGGCACCGACGGACCCCTCGTGTTCTTCAGCGATCCCTCCTGTACCGGCCGGCCGGTGAAGGACACCTTCGCCGTGGCTCGGCCCCAGTTCATCGACGACATCTGGTGGAAGGGCGGTTTCCAGCAGTTCGCCCCCGACGCCTTCGATGCGCTGGTGCCCCGCGTGGTGGCCCACCTCAACGAGCGCCACGCCACGCTGTACACCACCGACGTGTTCTGCGGCTGGGACCCCCAGTTCGCCGAGCCCTACCGCTTCGTCGGCGAGTACGCCACCCACGCGTACTTCTGCAACATCATGTTCCCCAAGAACGTCCGTGAGGACGGCGACCGGGCCGACGCCGGCTGGACCCTCATCAACGTGCCGTCGTTTCGCTGCGACCCCGCACGCGACGGCACGTTGTCGGAACGAGCCGTCATCATCGATCTCGAGAACCGCGTGGGCCTGGTCCTCGGTCGGGCCGACTACTGCGGCGTCAACAAGAAGACGATGTTCACCATCATGAACTTCGTGCTGCCGGCCAAGGGGCAGCTGTCGATGCACTGCTCGGCCAACGTCGGCCAGCGGGGCGACACCGCCATCTTGTTCGGGCTCTCGGGCACGGGGAAGACCACGCTGTCGGCCGACCCGGCGCGCAAGCTCATCGGTGATGACGAGCATGTCTGGACCGATCGCGGCGTGTCCAACTTCGAGGACGGCTGCTACGCCAAGCTCATCGATCTGGACAAGTCCAACGAGCCGGTGATCGCCAGTGCCCTCTCGATGCGAGGCACGCTCATCGAGAACGTGCCACCGCGGCCGGGCCGGGCCATCGAGGACACCGACCCGCAGGACTTCGACCTCACCGACGGCTCGATCACCGAGAACACCCGTTTCGCCTATCCCCTGGACTGCAACCCCGACGTGGCCGAAGGGGCCTGGGGTCCCCATCCCGAGACCATCGTCTTGCTCACCGCGGACGCGTTCGGCGTGCTCCCGCCGGTCTCGTTGCTCGACCGCGACGAGGTCATGTACCACTTCGTCACCGGGTTCACCTCCAAGCTGGCCGGAACCGAGGTGGGGGTCACCGAGCCCGAAGCGACGTTCTCGGCCTGCTTCGGCGCCGCATTCATGTCCCAGAAGGCGTCGGTGTACGCCGAACTGCTCTCCGAGCGGATGGCTGCCCACGACACCCGCTGCGTGCTGTTGAACACCGGCTGGACCGGTGGCGCGTACGGCAAGGGCGAGCGCATGTCGCTGCAGTACACGCGTGCCCTGCTCGATGCTGCGTTGGCCGGCGAGTTCGACGAGGCGGCGACCGAGGTCGAACCGACTCTCGGGATGCGCATGCCGACGACGTGCGCAGCCGTTCCCGACGACATCCTCAATCCCCGCAACACCTGGGATGACCCCGAGGCCTACGACGAGGCTGCGGCGAAGGTCCGTGACCTGTTCCGCCAGAACTACGAGGACCAGGGCTATGCCGCCCTGGGCATCAAGGCCGTTCTGTAGTCGGCGCCTGGGGCGTGAAGCCCGGGATGTCCGGGGTGCCCATGTCGACCTCGGCGCCGATGCGGAGCTTGGTCGCCAGCCCCGAGTCGTCCAGTTCGAACAGCACCCGCTGGCCCTGCCGCAGCATGCGGAACAGCGAGCCCTCCAGCGCGTCCGGGGCCAGGTCGTAGTCGGCCAGGTCGGTGTCGCACATCACCACACCGTCGCCCGATCCGGGGTCGTAGCTCTTGATCACGCCCTGCATGGCCGATGAGCGTATCCGGTGGGCTCGGTGACCGAGGAACCCGGCGATCGTCCCCGCCTCGGAGCACGTGGACGGGGTCTGGTCTGACTACGATCGGCCCACCATGAGTGCACGTGTTCTCGACGCGGCGACGCTGCGCTCCGTCGTAGCGACCTTCCGCGATGCCCTGGCCGAGCATCGTGAGGCCATCAACGTGCTCAACGTGTATCCCGTGCCCGACGGCGACACCGGTACCAACATGGCCCTCACCCTCGAATCGGTGGCAACGGAGGTGGATGCGGCCGGCGACGACCTGGCCGCGGTCTGCGCGGCCATCAGTCACGGGTCACTGATGGGAGCGCGAGGCAACTCCGGGGTCATCATGTGTCAGCTGCTGCGGGGGCTGTCCGAGGTGTTGGCTGAAACGCCGGCCGACGGCGCGGTGTTCGCCCGTGCCCTCTCGGGGGCCAGCACCGCGTCCTACGGGGCGGTCGGCAACCCGGTGGAGGGCACGATCCTCACGGTGGCACGCGAGGCGGCCGAGTCGGCCACCGATGTCGCTGGACGCTCGTCCGATCTGGTCGTGGTGCTCGACGCGGCACGCACCGAGGCGGCCGCCTCGCTCGAGCGGACCCCCCAGTTGTTGCCGGTGCTGGCCGATGCCGGCGTCGTCGATGCGGGCGGTGCCGGGTTCTTGTTGTTCCTCGATGCGATGTTGGCCGTGGTGGACGGCCGCGACATCCCCGAACCCGACGTCCCGGCCGACGGGCCCATCCTCACGGCCCGGTCCCGGGCCGACGGTGGTGCCAAAGATGTCTCGGAGCTGCGGTACGAGGTGATGTACTTCCTCGATGCCCCGGACCATCTCGTCGACGGCTTCAAGGCGGCATGGGCCGGCATCGGTGACTCCATCGTCGTCGTCGGCGGGGACGGCACCTACAACTGCCATGTCCACACCGACGACATCGGGGCTGCGGTCGAGGCCGGTATCGCCGTGGGTCGACCCCATGGCATCCGCGTGACCGACCTGCTCGAGGAGGTGGCCGAACGGGACTGGGTCAACGAGGCGCTGGGCGGCACGCCGCCCCAGCCCACCGAGGTGGTTCCCACCGCGGTCGTTGCCGTCTGTGTGGGCGACGGGGTCGAGGCCGTGTTCCGTTCGCTCGGCGTCCACGGCGTCGTGCGAGGTGGTCAGACGATGAACCCGTCCACCGCCCAGTTGCTCGAGGCGGTCGAGGCATCGCCGGGCGAGGAGGTGATCATCCTGCCCAACAACAAGAACATCATCCCGGTGGCCGAGCAGGTCGACCAGCAGTCCACCAAGACGGTTCGGGTGGTACCGACCCGGGGGATCGCCGAAGGCTTCGCCAGCCTCCTCGAGTACGACCCCCAGGCCCCGGTCGACGACAACCACCGGGCCATGTCCGAGGCGGCCGAGGCCGTGCTGGCCGGCGAAGTCACCCGGGCCGTGCGCGATGCCGCTTCCGATGTCGGTCCGATCGCCGAGGGTGACTGGATCGGCATCAACCGCAGCGGCATCCGGGCCGTGGCCGACGGCATGGTGGCGGCCACCGTCCTCTTGCTGACCGACATGCTGGAGGACGGGCACGAGATCCTCACGGTGATCGTCGGCACCGACGCCACCGACGACGACGTGGCCGAGCTCCAGGCGTGGGTGGGGGCCAACCATCCCGACCTCGAGGTCGAGGTGCACCAGGGTGGGCAGCCCCTCTATCCGTTCTACGTCGGCATCGAGTGATCGGCCGTGCCGGCCGGTGATCCCCCGCTGACCGTCGCCGAGTTGGACGAGCTCGCCGTGGCCCGACTCAAGGGGGTCGGCGAGAAACGGAAGGCTGCACTGGCCGCGGCCGACATCCACTCGGTGTGGGACCTGCTCACGCACTATCCCCGGCGCTACATCGATCGCACCCGCCAGGCCACCATCGCCGATCTGCCCACCGGGGAAGAGGGCATGGTCCTGGTCGAGGTGGAGCGGGTCTCGTCGCGGCGGACCCGCAATCGTCGGACCATGGTGGAGGCGGTGGTCACCGACGGCACGGGCCGCCTCACCCTCACCTTCTTCAACCAGCCATGGCGAGAGCGACAGCTGGGCGCCGGTCTGCAGGCGGTGGTCTTCGGCAAGGTGGACACCTACCGGGACAAGCGCCAGATGACGAATCCCATCGTCGACCTGGTGGGAGATCGCACCGGGCGGATCGTGCCCGTGTATCCACAGTCCGAGAAGGCCGGACTCATGACCTGGGACCTGGTCAAGCTGGTCAGTGAGGCGCTGCGCCGCTGCGAGGACCGCGGCATCGCCGACCCCGTTCCGCCGGCGATCCTCGCGGGTCTCGGCCTGACCGATCGCAGCGACGCCCTCCGACGCATCCACGAGCCCGGCGAGATGAAGGACGTGGTGGTGGCCCGCCGCCGACTCGTCTTCGACGAGCTGTTCCGCATCCAGGTGAAGCTGGTGCAGCGCAAGCGCTGGCTGGAGCGCACCCAGCGCGGGGTGGCCCACGACACCGGTGGCCGGTTGATGGCCCGCTTCCACGAACGGCTGAGCTTCCCGCTCACCCCGGCCCAGCAGCGGGTCATCGCCGAGGTCGTGGAGGATCTCGCCGCCGGCGCGCCGATGCACCGGCTGCTCCAAGGTGATGTCGGTGCGGGCAAGACGGTCGTCGCCGTCAGCGCGTTGCTCACCGCCATCGAGGGAGGTCATCAGGGGGCGTTGATGGCGCCCACCGAGGTGCTGGCCGAACAGCACCACCTGGGAATCTCCCAGCTCCTCGACGGATTCGAGGTGCCCGACCCGGGCACCCTGCTGGGCGAGCGCCCACTGTCGGTGGAGTTGCTCACCAACCGCACCGCCGCCGCCGAGCGCCGTCGGGTGCTCACCGGGCTGGCCGACGGCAGCACCGACCTGGTCATCGGCACCCACGCGCTCATCCAGGAGGCGGTCGATTACCGCTCGCTGGGTGTGGTGGTGATCGACGAGCAGCACCGGTTCGGGGTGGAGCAGCGGTCGGCCCTGCGGGAGAAGAACGTCGACCACACCGTGCCCGATGTCCTGGTCATGACGGCCACCCCGATACCCCGGACCGCAGCCATGACGGTGTACGGCGACCTCGACGTGTCGGTCCTGGACGAGCTGCCGCCGGGCCGGACGCCCATCCACACCGTCTGGGCCCGAACCGACGAAGACGAAGGTCGGGTCTGGCAGCAGGTCCGCGACGAGGCCGCGGCTGGTCGACAGGCCTACGTCGTCTGTCCGCTGATCGACGAGAGCGAGAAGCTCGAAGTGCGATCGGCCGAGGAGACCTACGAGCAGTTGACCCATGGTGAGCTGGCCGAGCTCCGGGTGGGTCTGCTGCACGGCCGGGTCACGCCGGCCGACAAGGAGGAGACCATGGCCCGGTTCCGCGAGGGCCGCATCGACGTGCTGGTGGCCACCACGGTCATCGAGGTGGGGGTCGACGTGCCCAATGCCACCGTGATGGTGATCCTCGATGCCGCCCGTTTCGGGATCGCCCAGCTGCACCAGCTGCGGGGGCGGGTGGGTCGCGGAATCCACCCCTCCACGTGCCATCTGGTCGGCGAGGCCACCACGCCTGACGGTGAGGCCCGATTGGAGGCCCTGGTGCGCACGACCGACGGGTTCGAACTGGCCGAAGTCGACCTCGAGCTCCGGGGCGAGGGCACCATCATGGGCGAGCGCCAGAAGGGCCGGAACGATCTGAAGCTGGCCTCGCTGCGACGAGATCGCGAGTGGGTGGAGCGGGCGCGCGAGGCCGCGTTCGATCTGCTGGACCGCGACCCCGACCTCGCCACGGTCCCCGACTTGGCCGCCGAGATCGATCGGGTGCTCGGTGATGACGAGGCCGAGTACCTGTTGAAGTCATGACCGACGAGGAGCGCCCCCTGGATCCGCACGGTCGGGTCATCTCCTCGGCGGTCTTCGCCGACAACTGGTGGGTCATCTTGCTGGTCGACGCCATGGCGGGCCTGGCGGTGGTGGCCATCGGCGTCGGTCTCGCCGTGTGGTGGACGCCGATGGCCGGAGTGCCGGTGATGGTCGCCGGTGTTGCCTATCTGGTGCTGGTGGGGCGCCGGGGCTTGCAGTGGCGCTGGCTCCGGCGGGAGGCTGGTCGATCATGACCGCCATACGAACGGCCCTTCTCACCGATCAGCGAAAGGTGCTCGACACCCTCGCCGATGCCTTCTTCGACGATCCGGTGCACGCCTGGATCTTCGAGGACACCGCCGTGCGGACCGCCGAGCTCCCCACCTGGTTCCGCCACCTGATCGACATGGTCCCCGTCGGCGGACACGTCGATGTGGCCGACGACCTGTCCAGCGCCGCCGTCTGGCACCCGCCGGCGCCGATGCACGGCCCACCGCAGGACGTGGGCGAGATGCCCGATCAGCTCCCACCCATCGCCCAGCACCTGCTCGCCGTGCTCGACCCCGAAGCCGCCATCGACAAGCTCACCCGGCTGGCCGTCGTCATGGACAAGCATCCGCCCGAGCCCCACTGGTACCTGGCCGTGCTGGGGTCCTCGAGCGAGGTACGGGGGAAAGGTCAGGGCAGCGATCTGCTGCAGCGCCAGCTCGACATCTGCGACGCCACGGCGACGGCGGCCTACCTCGAGTCGTCGAATCCCCGGAACGTGCCCTTGTACGCACGACACGGGTTCGAGGTGATGGAGACCGTCCACCTCGCTGCTGGAGGGCCCGAGATGACGTTCATGTGGCGCGAGGCCCGATCGTGACCAGTCGTGAGGACGACACCGATCTGGGATCGATCAGTACCGAGGTACGGGATCACATCCTGCTGATCGGGCTGGACCGGCCGGCCAAGTACAACGGGCTGACGCCGCCGATGATGGACCAGCTCATCGAGGCGTACACGACACTCGACCAGGAACCGGACCTGTGGGTGGGGGTGGTGTTCGGCCACGGCGACCACTTCACCGCCGGGCTGGACCTGCCCCGGTGGACGGCCGACATGGAGGTGGGAGCATCCGGCGGTCGGGAGGGCCAGGCCGCTCGGGTCGATCCCATGGCGTTGGGTCGGTCGTGCGCCAAGCCGGTGATGGTCGCCGTGCAGGGCATCACGTTCACGTTCGGGATCGAGCTGATGCTCGGCGGTGACATCGTGGTCGCCGCCGACAACTGCCGGTTCTCCCAGCTCGAGCCCAAGCGCGGCATCCACGCCACCGGCGGGGCCACGATGCGCTTCGTCGAGCGGGGCGGGTGGGGCAACGCCATGTACCACCTGCTCACCAGTGACGAGTTCGACGCGGCGGAGGCATACCGGATCGGTCTGGTGCAGGAGGTGGTCCCGGCCGGCACCGAGCTCGATCGGGCGCTGGCCCTGGCCGATGTCATCTGTCAGGGCGCGCCGCTCGCGGTGCAGGCGACCAAGGCCTCGTCACGCCGGTACCTGCTCGAGGGCCACGACGCGGCGCGGGCCGCCTTCGCTCCCACCCAGGCCGAGCTGGCGACGACCCAGGACTACCGCGAGGGCATCGCGTCGTTCGTCGATCGGCGTGCGGCCCGGTTCACCGGTCGCTGATGTCGTCGTCGGTCAGCTCGACGTCCCACCGATCGAGGCAGTCCACGCAGCGGTAGGCCACGATGTCGCCGCCCCGGAAACCCTCCTCCGGCGGGTACGACAGCAGCCGGCACTCCCCGCCACAGTCCACACACACGATCTCGGCCGGCACGTTCGTCATTCGCGCCGCACCCTACAGGTCTCTGTCGGAGCGTTCCACGCCGAGGCCCGAGGCGAAGGCCAGGGCGTACATGAGCTGGGGGATCTGGTGCTCGGTGACCAGGCAACCGTCCAGTCGCCCGGCGGCCTCGAGCCCCAGTTCGGTGGTTCCGCGGAGGTCGACCCGAACGGCGCGCATGCGGTCGACGTTGACACTGATCAGCCTCGAGCCGTCGAAGCCGACATCGGTGAGGTCGATCTCGTAGGCATCGGTCTCGTCGAAGGTGCACTCGTCGAACCGGACCCGCCGCAGGCGGGCGCCGCGAAGGTTGGCGTAGCGGAACGAACACCGCTCGAACACCACGTCGTCGATGGTGGCGCCGCCCAGATCGGCGCCGACCAGCTTGCTGTCGACGAACCGGCACGCGTCGAGCGAACGCAGCCGCAGTCGGCTGAGGTCACACCGTTCGAAGACGCAGTCGGAGGCATCGACGACCGATCCGACGCCGGGTTGGAACACCACTCCCGTGAGCATCGTCCCGGTCACCCACAGTTCGTCGTCGTCGAGCAGACCGCGCTCACCCGACCACCGCTCCTGTGGGTGCACCGAGGCGACCCGCGGTGCTGCGGCGAACGGCTCCTCGACTTCGATCCACGGCATGATCGCAGCACCCTACCGGTGCCCGATAGCCTCACCTGGAGTGGATGTTCCGCCGCCCCGATCCCTGTTGGCGCCGGGAGCGGCGGTGCTGGGTCTGACCTCCTTCGCCATCGCCCAGCCGGCGCTCGACATCCTCGGCGCCAACGCCGAGTTCTTCGTGACGCATGATGCGACGGCCTCGCAGGTCGTGGTGTTCGCGCTGGCCGTGTACCTGGTACCCGCCGCCGTGCTGGTTGCGGTGCTGCTGATGCTCGGCCTGTGGCGACGCTCGGTGGGCAGGGCAGTACTGGCCGCGGTGGGCTCGGTGTTGGCGGCCATGGCCGTGGTGCAGGCGCTGCCGGGCGGACTGCGCGACCGCACGGTCATCTACCTCGGACTGTTCGTGATCCTGGTGGCAACCGCCGCCTGGGCCTTCGTACGCACCGAGGTCATGCTCGGCTTCTGGCGGATGATGGGCGTCATCTCGCCCGTGGTCGTCGTGGCCTTCCTCTTCTTCTCGCCGGCATCGGACATCGTGTTGGCCGACGAGGTGCAGGTCAGCGGGGTGGGGGCGGCCGGCGACGAGGATGTGGTGTTCGTCGTGCTCGACGAGTTCTCGTTGGCGGCGATCCTCGACGACGACGGCGCACTGGACCCGACCAAGGCCCCCAACCTGGTCCGCCTGTCGGAGATGGGGACCTTCTACGCCAACGCCACGACCGTGTCGGCCGAGACGGCGCGAGCCGTGCCCAGCCTGTTGTCGGGCCAGATCGCCGAGCCCGGTCAGCTCCCGCTGGCGTCACAGTTCCCGCAGAACCTCTTCACCATCCTGGCGCCGAGCCACGAGCTGATGGTCGATGAGATCGTCTCCCGCCTCTGCCCGTCGTCGGTGTGCCGGGATCAGGACCGCTGGTCGGCCGAGCAGCTCTACGACGACGCCCGGATCGTGTATCTGCACACGCTGTTGCCGGCCCGGTGGGCCGCGAGCTGGCTGCCCGACATCACCACCCAATGGGGTGGGTTCGGTGACGGCCCACTGGTCGCGCCGACCGATGACGAGGTCGAGCCCAGCTACATCCGTGTCGAGGAAGAGGTGGCCGACGATCAGGCGGCCCGGGCCGAATCGTTCATCGCCGAACTGGCCGAACCCCACGGTGGGCCTCGATTGGCCTACACCCACCTCGCGGTTCCGCACGTGCCCTACACCTATCTGCCCGACGGTCGGCGCTACAACGGCGACCGTCTCGACGGCCTGGTCGACGGCCTCCGGAGCTCCGATCGGGCCCTGGCCGACCTGGCGGAGTTCCGGTACCAGCTCCAGGTGGCCTACGTCGACGGCCTCATCGGCCGGATGCTAGACGCGCTCGAGCAGAGCGGGCGCCTCGACCAGACGATGCTCGTCGTCGTCAGCGACCACGGTGTGGTCAATCGGGCCGGCAAGCGTCGCCGCATCCCCGAGGCCGCCACCGTCGGCGACCTGGCCTGGGTACCGATGTTCGTGAAGTACCCGGCGCGCCGCCAGGGGGAGCGCGTGGACGACCCGGTGCAGACGATCGACCTGTTGCCCACGGTCGCCGACGCGCTGGGTGTCCGTCTGGTCCGACCCGCCGACGGCCGGAGTCTGCTGGACGAGACCCGGCCGGTGCCCGAGCGCCGGCTGGTGGGGCATCCCGACCTCGACATCGACGTCGACGGAGACCTCGCCGACGCGGTGGCGCGATCCCGGCGCGTCGTGCCGGCCGGGGTCGCGCCCGAGGACGCCTATGGCTGGGGTGAGCTCCGAGGCCACACGGGTGAGCCCATCGACCGGTTCCCCGTCGGCGAACCCACTGCGGGACGGCTCACGCCCGAGCGTCTGGACCTGCTGGCTGACATCGACCCCGATTCGACCTTC
Organism: Acidimicrobiia bacterium; assembly: GCA_029858875.1. Classification (GTDB taxonomy): domain Bacteria; phylum Actinomycetota; class Acidimicrobiia; order Acidimicrobiales; family SHLQ01; genus JAOUEE01. The sequence goes on along the minus strand of JAOUEE010000007.1, from coordinate 19,372 downwards.
GTGCCCGCCCTGTTGCGAGCCGAGGCGGACGGTCTGGCGGCGGGCGACCACGTCGCCGTCTTCATCGATGGGCGGCTGGCGGGGTCGGGGCCGGTGGTGGATGCCGCCGACCGTGTCCTGCTCATGCTCGATCCGGCCACACTGCTCGACGGGACGAATGTGCTCGACGCCTATCTCGTGACGGGCGGTGTGCTGCGCTCGGTCGACGTCGCCCGCTCCCTGCCGTACACCGTGACCTTCGACGGCGACGAGGTGCGGCAGGTCACCGGCGAGGATCGGGGATGGTCCGATCTCGTCCCCCACCCCGGCTCCATCGACGTGCGCCCGGGAGACGCCCCGGCCGATGCTTCGCTCCTGGTGGGATGGGTGGCCCACTGTGACGCCGACCAGCCGGCGGCCCGAGCGCTGATCCTGCTGCACGGCACCGAGGTGGTGCCCACCCACTTCGACCGGTTGTCGCGCCCCGACACACCCTGCCTCGATGGTGAGCACGAGGTCGGATTCTCGCTCCAGGTCACGCCGTCGCTGGCTGAGCGGGGCGACGAGCTCCGTATCGTCGCCGTTTTCGACGACGGGTCGTTCGCCGTGCTGGAGTAGGTCCATGCCCACGCATCCGGTCCGAGACGACATCCGCCTGCTCGATGGTCGGTGGTACGCCGATGAACCCCATGAGGCCTGGTCGTGGATGCGGGCCAACGCCCCCGTGTACTGGGATGACGAGTTCGAGGTGTGGGGCATCACCCGCTACGACGACATCCTCACCGTCTCCAAGGATCCCGGACGCTTCAGCAGCTTTCGGGCGCCGCGGCCCCATGGCGACCCGTTGCCGATGATGATCTCCATGGACGACCCCGATCATCTCCGCCGGCGAAAGCTGGTGAACACCGGATTCACGCCGCGGCGGGTGCGGGACAAGACCACCGAGATCGATGACGTGTGCGATCACATCATCGACCGGATCTGCCAGCAGGGTGCGTGTGATTTCGTGTGGGACATCGCTGCGCCCCTGCCGTTGCTGCTCATCGGCGACATGTTGGGCTTCCCGCGGCATCGCTACGACGACCTGCTGCGGTGGAGCGATGAGCTCATCCGCGGCACCACGGCCACCGACGACGCAGCCCGTGAGAAGGCGATGTTGGCCGGCATCGAGTTCCGGGCCTTCCAGATGGAGGTCATCGAGGACCGCCGCTCACGCGACCCCGACCGCGATCTGGTGTCGACGCTGTGCCACGCCGAGGTGGATGGCACCGGGCTCGACGACGAGTCGATCGTGCAGGAGAGCCTCCTCATCCTCATCGGGGGTGACGAGACCAGCCGTCACGTGCTGACCGGTGGGATGCTCGCGCTGATGGCCCATCCCGAGCAGCGGGCCCGGTTGGCCGCCGACCCGCAGGGACGCATCGACGGGGCCGTCGAGGAGATGCTCCGATGGGTGACGCCCATCAAGAACATGTCGCGCACGGTGATGGAGGATGTCGAGCTCGGCGGCCAGCAGCTGCGCGCGGGCCAGGACGTGATGCTGTTCTATCCCTCGGGCAACCGCGACGAGGCCCACTTCGTCGAGCCGTTCGTGTTCGACATCGAACGCGACCCCAACCACCACATGGCCTTCGGCTTCGGCACCCACTTCTGTCTCGGGGCGTCGCTGGCCCGACTGGAGCTCAACCGGATGTTCCGTCGCCTGATGGAACGGCTCCCCGACATCGAGCTGGTCGACGACACGCCTCTGCCCTATCGGGCTTCCAACTTCATCAGCGGACCCGAGGCCATGCCCGTTCGCTTCACCCCGACAGCGCCGGTCGGGCCCTGACGTGCGGGTGATCGCCGGCGAGCACCGAGGCCGGCGACTCGTGGCACCCGAAGGGATCGCCGTGCGCCCGACCGCGGACCGGGTTCGTGAGGCGCTGTTCAATGCCCTCTACAGCCTGGGCGGTGTGGAGGGGGCCACGGTGCTCGACCTGTTCGCGGGGAGCGGCGCGCTCGGCCTCGAGGCCCTGTCGCGAGGCGCGGCAGCGGTCGTCTTCGTCGAGCAGGCACCCGACGCGCTGGCGTGCATCCGCGAGAACATCGACACCCTCGGTCTGAGCGACCGGGCCGAGGTGGTGGCGGGTGACGCGTGGTCGTGGTTGGCCACCCACAACCGGCCTTTCGACATCGCGCTGCTCGATCCGCCGTACGACTTCGACCGGTGGGTGGAGCTGCTGGCCGAGCTCGACGCCGATGTCGCCGTGGCCGAGTCCGACCGGTCGTTGCCCGACCTCGACGGGTGGCGACTGGACCGCGAGAAGGCCTACGGCGCTACCGTGGTCACCATCATCAGCCGGGAATCGCGTCCCGGAGACCCTGCGGAGGCCACCCCGTGACCCGAGTCCTCTACCCCGGCTCGTTCGATCCGGTGCACATCGGACACGTCGAGATCGTGGACACAGCAGCCACCCTCTTCGACGAGGTCGTCGTGGCCACGGTGCGCAACCCGCAGAAGGGCACGGGCCTGTTCGCCCTCGACGCTCGCATGGACATGCTGTCCGAGAGCTTCGCCCACCTCCCCAACGTGACCATCACCATGTTCTCCAGCCTGGTGGTGGACCTGGCCCGCGATCTCGAGTGCGACTTCATCGTGAAGGGCCTCCGGGCCGTGTCCGACTTCGAGAACGAGCTCCAGATGGCGCAGATGAACCTGGAGATCTCGGGGGTCCACACGATGTTCATCCCATCAGCGTCGAAGTACTCGTTCCTCGCCTCGAGCCTCATCCGCGAGGTGGCCAAGTTCGGCGGTGACGTGTCGAGCATGGTGCCGTCGCCGGTGGCCAAACGGCTCGAAGAGCTGCAGGGCTCGTGACGACCGCTGGTCCCACTCCCGCCGACGGGTCCTACGAGGCGCCACAGTTCGAAACCCTCCTCCAGCGCGGGATCGATCTCGTGGCCGGGGCCCGTCCCATGCCGCTGTCCACCTCGTCGATGATCAACAAGGAAGAGATCCTCGAGGTGCTCGAGGAGGCACAGCGCCGGGTGCCCGACGAGCTACGGGCCGCCCGCTGGCTGCTGAAGGAGCGCGAGGAGTTCCTGGCCAAGGTGCGGCGCGAAGGCGATGACATCCTCGAGTCGGCGCGCGACCGCGCCGCCCGCATGGTGGAGCGCACCGAGGTGGTGCGGGCCGCCGACGGCCGGGCCCGGCAGATCATCGAGTCGGCCGAGGCCAAGGCCCGCCAGATGCAGCACGAGGTCGAGGACTACTGCGACCAGAAGCTGGCCGGCTTCGAGGCCGTGCTCGACCGCACGGCGCTGCAGGTCCGCGAGGGCCGGTCCCGCCTGAACAAGACGGCGCTCGACCAGGAAGGTGCCGCCGACGTCAAGGAAGAAGCCCTGCCCGACGTCGACTCGTCGGGCTTCTTCGACCAGGACGCCTGACGCGTGCCCGGGACGCGGTGATCGCCCCGCTGCGGATCCCGGTGGCCGAGCTCATCGGCCGACCGGGGGCGGTTCGACGGGTCTCGGGGGCGTTCGAGCTACCCGGACTGGTACTGGAGCGCACCGGTACCGGCATCGATCCCGCCGTGGTCGTCGGGCTCGAGATCGTCACCATCGTGGCCGGGCTCTCGGTGACCGGTTCGGTTCGGGCTCGCTGGCACGGCGACTGCCGACGGTGCCTCCTTCTCATGGGCGAGGTCATCGACGTGCCGGTGTCGGAGGTGTTCGAGGACGACGCCACCGAGGCCGAGACCTGGCCGATCGCCGCCGAGCACGTCGATCTCGAGCCGGTGATCCGTGAAGCCCTCCTGTTGGCACTGCCGTTGTCGCCGCTGTGCCGGCCCGAGTGCGCCGGCCCCGATCCCGACCGATTCCCCACCGACGGCGCCCGCGAGGACGAGACCGCCAGCTCGGCCAGGGATCCCCGCTGGGCGGCCCTCGAGGATCTCCGCTTCGACGAGAGCCCGAGCGAGTAGGCCGCGGCCTGAGCGGCCCTGTGGGCGCAGCGACCACCAGGGGCCTGATCCTCGTGCGGTCCGCCGACCCCCTTTCGGGCGGCGGGTGGGCGCGCGGGGGACTCGCCGGTACGCTGTGGCGTTCCCGAAACCTCCGGTGTGCAGGAAGCGACGATGGCAGTTCCGAAGAAGAAGACCTCCAAGGCCAAGTCCCGCAGCCGCCGGGCATCGGCATGGACGATCGGCATCCCGGCTCGGAGCTCCTGCCCTCGCTGCGGCGCCATCAAGCGACCGCATCGCATCTGCGGGAACTGCGGCTGGTACCACGGTCGCGAAGCCATCGACGTCGACTGACACGTCGATGAGCGACATGTTGCCCATCGCACTCGATGCCATGGGCGGCGATCATGCTCCCGCGGCCGTCGTCGCCGGTGCCCGCCAGGCCGTCGAGGAGTACGGGATCCCGGTTCTGCTGGTCGGTCGGGCCGACGAAATGGGTGACACAGGCGGTCTCGAGGTCATCGAGGCCTCCGAGGTGATCGCCATGGACGCCGAGGCCGGGGCCAGTGTCCGCAAGATGAAGGACTCATCGTTGGTCCGGGCGGCCGAGGCGGTTCGTGATGGCCGGGCGTCGGCCATGTTCAGTGCCGGCAACACCGGCGCGACCATGGCCAGCGCCCTGCTGCGCATGGGCCGCATCAAGGGGGTGAATCGCCCAGCCATCGCCACGCCGATCCCCACACCGGAAGGCAACCCCACCATCCTCCTCGACGCCGGGGCCAATGCCGAGTGTCAGGCCGACTGGCTGGTGCAGTTCGCCCAGATGGGTGCGGTGTACGCCAAGGCCCGGTACGACGTGTCCACGCCCCGCGTGGGCCTGCTGTCCATCGGCGAGGAGGACACCAAGGGCAACGACCTGGTGAAGGAGACGCACAAGCTCATGACCGCCGTCGACTGGCGCGCGATCGGCGCGGAGTTCGTGGGCAATGTCGAGGGGCGCGATGTGATGAGCGAGTCGCTCGACGTCATCGTCACCGACGGCTTCACGGGCAACGTGGTGCTGAAGACCCTCGAGGGCGGCATCAAGGGCATCATCGCCGCCTTGTTGGGTGCCTTCGGCTCCACGCCCGAAGCGGCTGCCGCGGCTGACGTCCTCCTGCCCACCCTCGAGCCGCTCTATCGCCGTTTCGACGCCGAATCGGTGGGATCGGCCATGCTGTTGGGGGTCAAGGGCGTGTGCCTGATCGGCCACGGATCGTCGTCATCGGCGGCCATCGTCAACGGCCTGCGTCAGGGTGCCGATCTCGTCCAATCGGGTCTGGTCGACCGGCTCACCGTCGCCGTCGGCTCCCCCTGAAGCGGCCGTTTCCCCAGGTCAGAGGCTATTCACAAGCGGGCAAAATCTTCTCCCGATAGGCTGTGTCGTCCCCGGCACCAGGTGGAGGAGAGCCCGTGCCCGCAGAAACCCACGTCGAACAAGGCCCGCTCGATCGCGGCGGCGTACTGTCGCTGATTCGCGACCGGTTGGCCGACATCCTCGAGATCGAGCCCGATGCGATCAACGAAGGTGACTCCTTCGCCGACGACCTCGACGCCGATTCACTGGCGCTCATCGAACTGGTGGAGGCGCTCGAAGAGGAGATCGGTGAGCGCACCGTCGGGTTCCGGATCGAGGACGAGGATCTCGAGGATCTGAAGACGGTACGTGATGCCGTCGATTACGTGGTCAGCAGACTCTGAGTGGGCGACCGACCCGACGCCCGGTGGCGACACTGACGACCACGGCACCTGATCGTCAGGATCCATCGATGGCCGACGCGACCCCCAGCGACGACCCCGACCCGGCCCTGGCGCCCAGCCTCGACCACCTGATGGCGCGGCTGCCGCATCGGTTCGCCGATCCGGACCTGCTCACCCTCGCGCTGACCCATCGCTCGTGGTGCGCCGAGCACCCGGGTGCTCAATCCAACGAACGGCTGGAGTTCCTGGGTGATGCCGTGCTCGGCGTGGCCGTCACCGACGAGCTCTACCAGCGGTTTCCCGGTCGGGCCGAGGGAGAGTTGGCCAAGATGCGGGCCACGGTGGTCAACGCCGCCACGCTGGCGGAGCTGGCCGAGGAGCTCGATCTGGGCGCCGGGCTGCGGCTGGGTCGGGGCGAGCACGAGAGCGGGGGCCGGGACAAGGCCTCCATCCTGGCCGACGCCATGGAAGCGGTGATCGGTGCCGTGCACCTCGATGCCGGGGTCGAGGACGCCATACGCTTCGTGCTCGAGATCATGGGCGACCGCATCACCACGTCGGCCGCCGCCGGTCCGGGGGCCCAGGACTTCAAGACGCGGTTGCAGGAGCTGGTGGCCAGCGAGGGCCTGGCGCCGCCGCAGTACGAGATGAGCGAGACCGGCCCCGACCACGAGAAGCGGTTCCACGCCACCGTGTACATCAACGGCCGGCCGCGGGGACGCGGGCGGGGATCGTCCAAGAAGCAGGCCGAGCAGGACGCGGCGGAGAAGGCCTGGCAGGACTCGGTCTCCGAGTCGAACACAACCAAGGAAGACCATGCTTGAACTACCCGAAGTCGAGACCATCCGAAGGGATCTCGATCGTGAGTTGACCGGCAAGAAGATCAAGTCGGTCGAAGCCGAGAGCATGGCGGTGCTGGGCCACTACAACAACCGGAAGTCCTTCACGTCACGCTTCGACGGCCAGAAGTTCCTCGGGGTGGGTCGTCGAGGCCTCACGTTGTTGGTCGCCATGGATTCCGACGAGACGCTGGTGATCTCCCTCGGGCCCGACACCAACCTGATCCGGGCGACGAACCGCGCCGCCGACATCGCCGGTACCGAGGTGGTCTTCACCTTCACCCAGCACGGTGGACTGCGGGTGGTCGATCCCACCGGTGGCGGCGATCTGCATGTCTGCGCCACCGACGAGCTCGATGAGGAGCACCCCGAGTTCGCCTCGTTGGGCATCGATCCCATCGAGGAGCCCATGTCCTGGACCCGGTTCGGCGAGATGTTGATGCAGCGCGGGACGAAGCTGAAGACGCTGATCACCGACGACGCCTTCCTCATCGGGATCGGTGAGCTCTATGCCGATGAGATCCTGTTCACGGCCGGCCTGCGCCACGACCGCCTCTCCAACACCCTGTCCACCCAGGAGGTGCGTCGTCTGTATCGGGCGCTGGTCGAGACGCTCCACGAGGCCATCAAGCACCGGGGGACCACCCTCGAGGGCGGGTCGTACCGTGATGCCTTCGGCGAACCGGGTGGCTACGCCGAGCACCTCCAGGTGTACGGCCGCGACGGCGACCTGAGCCCCCGCTCGCGCACCCCGATCCAACGGGTGAAGTTCGGCGGCAGCTGGACCTACTACTGCGACACACAGGTCTGAGCCCATCGGGGTGACCCCGCGGTGAACTACAGCGATGTGATTCCGGTCGGCTAGGTTGGCGCCGATGCATCTGAAAGCCCTGTCCCTGAAGGGGTTCAAGTCGTTCGCCGACACGACCACGCTCGAGCTCGAGCCCGGCGTCACGGTGGTGGTTGGACCCAACGGATCCGGTAAGTCCAACGTGGTCGACGCCATCGCCTGGGTGCTCGGCGCGCAGGCTCCCTCGTTGGTGCGGTCACAGAAGATGGACGACGTCATCTTCGCCGGTACCGAGTCCCGTGCGGCGCTGGGCCGGGCCGAGGTCGCCCTCACCATCGACAACGGGGACGGGTTGTTGCCCGTCGAGTTCAGCGAGGTCACCATCAGCCGCACGCTGTTTCGCACCGGCGACAGCGAGTACGCCATCAACGGGGTGCCCTGCCGGCTCCTCGATCTGGTCGAGTTGTTGAGCGACTCCGGCGTCGGGCGCCAGCAACACGTCATCGTCTCCCAGGGTCACATCGACGAGGTGCTCAACGCCCGATCCGAGGACCGTCGTTCCATCATCGAAGAAGCGGCCGGCGTGTTGAAGTACCGCAAGCGCAAGGAGAAGGCCGAGCGTCGTCTCGATGCCACCGAGGCGAACCTCACCCGGATCCAGGATCTGCTGCGAGAGGTCCGGCGCCAACTGCGGCCGCTCGAGAAGCAGGCCGACGCCGCCCGCCGCCACGGCGACCTCGTCTCCGAACTGGCTGCGCTCCAGATGTTCGCCGCCGGACGCGAGCTGGTCTCGCTCAAGCAGCGGGCCGGCGACGCGGCCGACGAGAAGGCCGGTCTGGCCGCGCAACGCAAGGATCTCCAGCGCGAGCTCACCGAGCTGGACACGTCGGTGCTCACCACCGAGGCGGCCCTCGCCGCGCAGGGCGGCGACGATCTGGGCGATCAGTTGGCTCGGGTCGAGGCACTGCGCGCCCGAGCTCGGGGCCTGGACGCCCTGCTTTCCGAGCGTCGCCGCGGCATCGAGCGCGAGCGAGGAGCGTTCGTCGACCAAGCCGTGATCGCCACCCTCGAGGCCGAGGCCGATCGCGTCGCTGGCGACCTCGAACAGGTCGGCCGGGACCATGCCGAGCTGGCCCCCGAGCACGAGCAGCTGGCCGCCGCCGAAGCGGCGTTGGCCGCCGATCGGGCCCGGTACGAGGCCGATTGGGCCGACGGGGTCACTCCACCGAGCGGGCAGGCGGCAGAGGCACGCGGCGAGCTGGGGGCCTTGCGGGCGTCGATCGAGCGGTCCCAGCGCGAACAGGCCCAGGTGGACAACGGTCTGGTCGGCATCGACGAGTCGATGGTGCGGCTGGCGACCCAGCGTGACGTCATCGCCGCCGAGCTGGCCCAGGCCGAGGCGGCCGAAGCATCGCTCGTGGAGACCCTCGATGCGGCCGAGTCCGCCTTGGCCGGGGCCGAGTCCCGGACCACCGAATGCGAGGACGCGAGCCGGGTGGCCGAGCGCGAAGCCAACGCCTGGCAGGCTCGCGTCGATGCTCTCACCATGGCCCTCACCGAGGCCCGCCGTGAGGCGGGGGTCGACCGGGTGGCCGATCTCGACGGGGTCCTGGGCACCCTGCGCGAGCTGGTCGTGGTGGATCAGGGATGGGAGCAGGCGTTCGCCGCCGCCGCCCACGATGCCGTCGACGCCGTGGTCGTCAGCAGCGTCGAGTCGGCCCGCCGGACCCTCGATGCCCTGCACCGCGACGAGTTGCCCGGGGTGGTGCTGGCGTTGGTCGCCCACCGACGACGGGGCTCGGTTCCCCCGGGTGCAGACTCCCTCCGCGCCCACGTGCGGGGCGCCCGGCCCGAGCTCGAGGCGCTCCTCGATGGGCTCATCGGCGACGTGGCGGTGGTCCCCGACTGGACCACCGCGGTCGATCTGGTGAGCCGAGAGCCGCACGCCGTGGTGGTCACGCCCGACGGCGATCGCTTCACCAGCCGGGGCTGGCGGCTGCGGGCCAGCGAGGACGGTGCCACCGGTGCGGCGTTGGAGGAGGCCCGGGTCCGGGCCGAGTCCGCTCGCCAGGACCTCACCCGGGCTCAGGCCGAGCTGGACCAGGCTCGAGCCGATCTGACCCGTGCCCGCCACCGTGCGGCCGATGCCCGCCAGGTGCTCGACGGCAACGACGACCGCATGGTCGGTGGCGCCGATGCGCTGGCTCGTCTCGACACCGAGCGGCGAGACCTCGATGTCGAGCGTCAGGCTCGATCGGCCCGGGTGGCCGAGTTGACCGCTCGGACCCAGCGCGAGCAGGCGCGGGTCGACGAGCTCGAAGAGCTGCTTCCCCGGCTGGAGAACGACGAGGAGGCGGTGCTCGCGGCCGGCCGTGAGATGGCCCGCATCCGGTCCGAGATCGAGGAACGGGCCGCGGGCGTCGGCGCCCGGCGGGCCGATCTCGATGTTCGGGCCGCCAGCATCGCCGAACGTCGATCGGGCCTCGAACGCCGTCGGTCAGAGATCGACGAGCGTCTCGAGCGCCACGCCGCGCAACGCCACGAGTTCGAGAGCCGGCGCCTCGAGCTCGACCGGCGCGAGCGGCTCACCGTCCGCCTCACCGAGGTGGTCGGCCAACGGCTCGGCATCGTCGATGTCGAGCTCGACGAGCTGCGAGCTCGACGTCAGGCCCAGTCCGATCAGGCCCGGGCCATCGCCACCGAGCTCGACGGACTCCGGCGCCAGCGGTCCCAGAAGGAACGCACGCTCGACGAGCTGCGCGAACGGGCCAACCGGGTCGAGCTCACCGAGGCCGAGGTGAAGGTCCGGCTCGAGGCCGCGGTGGAGTCCATCCGGCGCGATCTCGACACCGAGCCCCATGTGGCCATGCAGGCCACCTGTCCCCAGTTGCCCGAAGGCGTCACCGCGCCGGCCCGCATCCGCGAGCTCGAGCGCGATCTCAAGATCATGGGCCCCGTCAACCCGCTGGCGCTCCAGGAGTTCGAGGAGCTCCAGGAGCGTCATGGCTTCCTCCAGGGCCAGCTCGACGACATTCGCAGCACCCGACGTGAGCTCAACAAGGTCATCCGGGCCATCGACGAGGAGATCGTCACCGTCTTCGCCTCGGCCTTCGCCGACGTGGCCGACAACTTCGAGCAGCTGTTCGACACCCTCTTCCCTGGCGGAAAGGGCAAGCTCAAGCTGACCGATCCCGAGAACTTGTTGTCCACCGGCATCGAGATCCAGGCCCAGCCGTCGGGCAAGAACGTCAAGAAGCTGTCGCTGTTGTCGGGTGGTGAGCGCACCCTCACGGCCATGGCCTTCCTGTTCGCGGTGTTCCGCAGCCGCCCGTCGCCCTTCTACGTGATGGACGAGGTCGAGGCCGCGCTCGACGACGTCAATCTGCACCGCTTCTTGGGACTGATCGACGAGTTCCGCAACGATGCCCAACTGCTGATCGTCAGCCACCAGAAGCGCACGATGGAAGCCGCCGACTGCCTCTACGGCGTGTCGATGCAACCAGGTGGATCGTCGAAGGTGGTCAGCGAGAAGGTCGACGCCGACACTCGCCAGCCGGCGTCTGCCTGAACATCACGGGAGGCGCTGGAACCAGGCCAGCGACGCCAGCCCGGTGAGTAGGGCCACGGCCAGGGCGGTGCCCACGAACCAGGCACTGATGTCCTCGGTCTCGGTCTCGAAGCCGATGTCGCTGCCGATGCCGCGGTAGACGGACTCCAGCTCATTGGCGCTGGCCGCAGCGAAGAACTCCCCGCCCGTCTCGGCCGCGATCTGGCGCAGCTCGTCCTCGTGGACCGGCACCGGAACCGGGAACGGCTCGCCGGGAACCTCGATGATGCCTGCGCTGGTGCCGAACGCGATGGTCGACACGGGCACGGCCTGGCGCTGGGCCTCGCTGATGCCGTCCACGTTGGGTCGGCCAACCGTGGTCTCGCCGTCGCTCATCAAGACGATGGCGCCGGGCGCGGGCTGGCCCTCGGCGTCGACGAGCGGAGGTCCGGCGGCCAATGCCTCGAGGCTGGCGAACAGCGCATCGCCGATGGCGGTGGCCTCGCCCAGCTCGAGGATCTCGATGGCATTCTGCACCGCCTCCCGGTCGGTGGTGGGGGCCACCCGGACGGTGGCGGTGCCGTTGAACGAGACCAGCCCGAGGTTGACCTGCTCGGGTACATCGGCCAGGAATTCGATGGCCGCCGACTTGGCCGCGTCGATTCGGCTGGGCGAGACGTCGTCGGCCATCATCGACAACGAGGTGTCGATGGCGAGGACGACGGTCGCCCGCTCGCGGGGTACCCGTACATCGCGGGCCGGCTCGGCGAAGGCCAACACCAACAGCGTCACCAGGCCGAGGAAGCCTGCGGCCACCACATGGCGCCGCCATCCGGGTCGCTGCGGGGCAACCTGGTCCAGCAGCTCCACATTGGTGAACCGGACGACGTACTGGCGGCGGCGGTACTGCACCACGCCGTAGAGCACGGCGAGAGCGGCGACCGCGAGCAGCAGGGCGAGTCGTTCGGGGGCGAGGAAGGTCACGGGCGAGCCATCCGTGTCCGGCGTTGGAGCGTGACGAAGCGGACCACGTCGAAGAGCCAGTCGCGGTCCGTGCGGAGTTGGAGATGACCGGCGCGGGCGGCTCGCAGGTGCTCGGCGATGGCCGACCGTTGGGCCGCGGCGGCCGCGGCGTATCGAGCCCGCAGCGCCGGGTCAGCGGTGTTGACCTCGCGTACGGCACCCGTCTCCACGTCGAGAAGCGGTACCAGGCCCACGGCCGGCAGCTCAAGCTCGCGGGGATCCACGACCTCGATGGCCAACAGCTGATGCTCGAGACCGATCCGCCGGAGCGCGAAGGGCCAGTCGTCGGTGGCGAGGAAGTCGGAGATCACCACGACGAGCCCGGCCCGTCCGGCCGTCGCCCCCAGACGCCGAAGCGCCGGACCCAGGGCGGTGGAGCCGGTTTCGAGCCGCTCGGCCGACTGGATGCGGTGCAGGATGGCCCGGAGGTGATCGCTGCCACCGCGCGCGGGCACGTCGCGGAGCTGATGACCCTGGGCGAGCAGGGCGCCGAAGCGGTTGCCCGACCGGGCCGTGATGAAGCCGACCGCGGCGGCGGCGGCCAGCACCAGATCCCGTTTCTCGCAGTCGGCTGTTCCGAAATCCAGGCTGGGTGACAGGTCGACCAGCGCACGGGTCTCCAGCTCGCGGTCGGCGATCGTGGTGCGGATGTGCGGGTCCTGGAGGCGGGCCGTGACGTTCCAGTCGATCCGGCGGACGTCGTCGCCGGCCTGGTACGGGCGGGTGTCGCCCGGTTCGCTGCCGTGCCCCGGCACCAAGCCCTGGTACTGGCCGTGCAGGAGTCCGTCGAGCTTGCGGGTGATCTGGAGCTCGAGACCGCGAAGCACCTCGCGATCGCTGGCCTCGGGGGCCGCCTGGAGCTCGCTCACGCCGCGTGCACGACCCGGGGCGCGGGAATGGTGGACAGGATCCGTGACAGCAGGTGATCGGTGGTGACCTCGCGAGCCAGCGCCTCGTAGGACAACACGATGCGATGGCGGAGCACATCGGGGGCCACGGCGAACACGTGCTCGGGCATGACCTGCGGGTCGGCTCGGAGCAGGGCCAGGGCCCGAGCGGCCCGTATGAGTCCGATGCTGGCGCGGGGGCTGGCGCCGTACTCGATGAGCTCGGCCAGGTCGGGCAGGTTCTGGGCCGCGGGGTCACGGGTGGCGAGCACCAGGTTGACGGCGTAGTCGACCACCGTCGGGTGCACGAACAGCGCGTCGGCTTGGCGCTGGAAGTCGATCACCTGGTCGGGGTTGAGCACCGGTCCGGCCTCGGGCGGGTTGCTGCTCATGCGGTAGACGATCTCGATCTCCTCGTCGCGTGTGGGATAGCCCACCAGCAGCTTCATCAGGAAGCGGTCGGCCTGGGCCTCCGGCAGCGGGTACACGCCCTCGTGTTCGATGGGGTTCTGTGTGGCCAGGACCAGGAACGGATCGGGAGCCCCGAAGGTCTCGCCCGCGATGCTCACCTGGCGCTCGGCCATGATCTCGAGCAGCGCCGACTGCACCTTGGCCGGTGCTCGGTTGATCTCGTCGGCGAGCACGAAGTTGGCGAAGACCGGGCCCAGCTCGACATCGAACGTCTCGGTGCTGGCTCGGTAGATCCGGGTGCCGATGATGTCGGCCGGGAGGAGATCGGGCGTGAACTGGAGGCGCGCGAAGGTCCCACCGGTGACCCGGGCCAGCGTCTCGACGGCCAGCGTCTTGGCCACGCCGGGTACGCCCTCGAGCAGGCAGTGGCCGCGGGCCAGGACGCACACCATCAGGCGCTCGACCAGGCGCTCCTGGCCGACGATCACCCGGCGGGTCTCGGTCAGGGCGTCGTTGAGGGCCGCTCCCGGGGGAGGGGCGGATGGGGGAGTCGGTTCGCTGGTCACGATTGCTTTATGCCGGTCTTCGGTTCGGGAGCGTGTACTGGCAGATGATGACAGGGAATCAGGCCCCACCGAAGGCGGGCGTAAAGTCCGCCCGTTCCGATACCGTCCCCGCCATGCGGATCCTGGTCGTCGATGATGAGATCGACCTCGCCGAAGCCGTGGCCCGAGGATTGCGCCGCGATGGCTACGCCGTCGATGTGGTGCACGACGGGACGGCCGCGCTGGAGGCGGCCCGGCTGACGGCATTCGATCTGGTCTGCCTCGACCTCACCCTGCCCGACCTCGACGGCCTCGAAGTGTGTCAACGACTCCGATCGGACTGCGACCCCTCACCTCGGGTGCTGATGCTCACCGCCCGCGACAGCGTCGATGATCGCATCGCCGGACTCGACCAGGGCGCCGACGACTACCTGGTGAAGCCGTTCGCGTTCGGCGAGCTGGCCGCTCGGGTCCGGTCGCTGCTGCGACGCGATGCCGGTGGCGGATCGGCCGTGCTCGAAGTCGGGGACATCTCCCTCGACAGCGCCCGCCATCGGGCGAGCCGGGGCCGGCGTGACCTCGGGTTGACGGCGAAGGAGTTCGCGCTGCTGCGCTACTTCATGTCCAACGTCGACCGGGTGCTGTCCCAGGAGGAGCTGCTGGAACACGTCTGGGACGCCCACGCCGATCCCTTCACCAACACCGTGCGGGTCACGGTGGGGACACTGCGCCGCAAACTCACCGTCGACAACGAGGCTCCGCTGCTGGAGACGGTCATCGGACGGGGGTACCGCCTGCTGCCCGAGGCACCCCCGTGATCGATTCCGCCGGCGAGGACCGCACCGGAGAGCCGTTGCGCAGTGTGCACTTCGGTCAACGCATCGCCGAGAAGCTGCCGTCGTGGATGGGCTCGGTCCGGGTTCGCCTCACGGGCCTCTACTCGCTGATCCTCTTCGGCCTGGCCGCCGTGGTGGTGTTCGGCATCTACACCGGGTTGGCCAACGAGTTGGACGAGCAGCGGGTCTACCGGCGGGCCGAGATCCGCGGGCTCGTACCACTCGAAGGCGGCGGCGCGCTGGTGGTGGGCGGGGAGCAGACCGTGGTCGACCCGCTTGCCCTGTTCGAGCAGGAGGTCAACCGCGAGGCACTGGACCGGCTGCGGCGTTACAGCGCCTACTCGTTGGGCTTCCTCTTCGTGGCCAGCCTCGGAGTGGGCTGGTTCGTCTCGGGCATGGTGCTGCACCCCATCGGTCGCATCACCCAGGTCGCCCGCGACATCGGGGCCACCGACATGAAGCGCCGGATCCGGCTGCGAGGCCCCAACGACGAGCTCCGACAGCTGGCCGACACGTTCGACGACATGCTCGAACGGCTCGATCATGCCTTCGAGAATCAGCGGGACTTCATCCAGGAGACCTCGCACGAGCTGCGCAATCCTCTGGCGGTGATCCGCACCAATCTGGAGCTGCTCGAGGCCGATTCCGAGGCATCGCTCGACGACTACCGCGAGGTCGCGGCGCTCGTCGGTCGCACGGCCGAGCGGATGTCCACGCTGGTGGATGACCTGCTGTTGTACGCCCGCCAGGAGATCCCCGATCGCAGCGCGGTCGTCGACCTGGCCGATGTGGTCGCCGACGTGGCCGCCGAGTACGGGGCCCTCGCCGAGGCCGAGGGCATCCAGTTGTTGGTGAGCGCACCGCCCGGCCACGTGGTCCACGGTGATGCCGTCGGGCTGCGACGGGCGCTGGCCAACCTCCTGGCCAACGCCGTGCGGCACACGCCCACCGCAGGCCGGGTCCGCGTCGCCGCCGGCCGCGAGCCGGGTTGGGTGTGGGTGGCCGTGGAGGACAGCGGTCCGGGAATCGCCGCGGCCGACCACGGTCGCGTCTTCCAGCGGTTCTGGCGGGGAGGCCGACGGCAGTCGGCCGAACCCGGCCGTAGCGGTCTCGGTCTGAGCATCGTGCGACAGATCATGGAGGCGCACGGTGGTGAAGTGCGGTTGGTGTCGGTCGAAGGACACGGGTCGACGTTCTCGCTGTGGCTCCCGGATCTGTCGGACCGGCCCCCGGGAGATCGTCCGTCCAACACGGGTGAGATCCGACTGCCCACCGCCGATCACATCCAGATCGGCGCGGCCGACGAATAGTGGGACGAAACGGGAACACCGCCAGGATCTCCATCGTTCTCCTGGAGGGTTTACGACCGCTTTCGGTTCCGCTGCCTACCCTTCGAATCCATGGATGCGTCATCTCGCCACGATCACGACCAAACGCCGAGCACGGCGTCCGTGCCGTTGATGGCTCCCCCCGATGTGACGGCGGGGTCGGGTCCGGTTCCCGCCGACCGGCGACTGGGGGCACCGCCCGCCAACAGCCCCCAGTTCGTCCCGGCCCCGCCGTCGCCAGGTGTGTTCGAGTCCACCGGCTCCACACCGCCGCCCCCCCAACCCCCCGACCCACCGGTGCCGCCGACCGGCGCGACCCAGGGGGCGGTCCTTGCCCCCGCACCGGAGCCCATCCGGACGTCTCGCGTCGGAGGCGGCCGGTTGCTCCTGGGCGTGATGGCCGCCATCTTGTCGATCGCGCTGGTGGCCACCGGGTTCGCGCTGGCCCGGGCCACCGACGACGACGGTCCCGTCGCCACCGAGCCCAACCGGCCGGTCATCGCCACGGTCCCGGGCGACACGCCCACCATCCCTCCACCCGAGTTCGACGACACCGGTGAACCGGTGGCCGATGTGGCTCGAGTGGTCGCTCCGTCCGTCGTCCTGGTGAACGTCGAGGAGTTCGGCCAGGGCTCGGGTATCGCCTACACCGACACCCTCATCGTGACCAACGCCCATGTGGTCGGGTCGGCCTCCGACGTGTCCGTCCAGCTCAGCGACGGTCGGGAAGTGCCCGGCGAGGTGCGGGGAACCGATCCCGACCGCGACATCGCCGTGGTCGAGGTCGACGCGTCCGTGGGTCTGGTGCCGGCGTCGTTCGCGCCGTCCGACTCGGTCCAGGTCGGACAGTTGGCCGTTGCCGTGGGGAGTCCCTTCGGTCTGGACCAGACGGTGACGTCGGGCGTCGTCAGTGCCGTCGACCGCGTGGTGCCGGGGGGCCTCGACGGTGGTAATCCGGTGGCCATGGTGCAGACCGATGCGCCCATCAACCCGGGCAATTCCGGCGGTGCGCTCGTCGACCGCCGGGGACAGGTGATCGGGATGAACACCGCCATCCGCACCGAGACCGGCACCTTCAGCGGCGTCGGCTTCGCCATCCCGAGCGACACCATCACCCTCATCGCCGAGCGCATCGTCAACGGAGAGACCCTCGACATCGCCTTCCTGGGGGTCACCATGGACGACGCTCAGGGTGACGTGGTGGGTGCGCTGATCGTCAACGTCGAGGCCGACTCCCCGGCGTCGGCGGCCGGCCTGCAGGCGGGCGACATCGTGATCCGCCTCGATGACATCGCCGTGACCGATCGTGGCGATCTGGCGGCCAATGTCCGGCTGAAGAACCCCGGCGACCGGATCGAGATGGAGTTCGTGCGCGACGGCCGCAGCTTCGTGGTGGAGGTCGCACTCGGTCAGAGCTGACGTCGCGGCTCGATAGGCTGCCGGCGCCATGGAAGCGCTGATCATCATCCTCATCGCCGTCGTGCTGCTGGTCGTCGTCGGCGGTGCCTTCTTCCTCAGGGGTCGGGGCGACACCGACATCCTCGAGCGGCCGCCGGCCGCCCCGCCGGCCGATGCGACAGTGCTCGAGGAGGCGCCCACCGAGGTGGTCGCCGAGCCCGAGGCACCACCCGAGCCCGAGGTCGTCATCCGGCCGAGCTTCCGTGAGCGCATCGGCCGGGCCCGCGAGTCGCTGGCCGGCACGCTCGGTTCGATCCTGTCGCGCGGCGTCGACAACCAGACGTGGGAAGAGCTCGAGGAGGCCCTCATCCGGGCCGATGTTGGCCTGCCGGCCACGATGGCCATCCTCGAGACGGTGCGCCAGCAGGCCGACAGCGCCAAGACCACCGACCCGGCGGAGGTGCTCGAGTTGCTCAAAACCGAGCTGAAGGCCCGACTGGGCGGCTTCGATCGCTCTCTCGTGCGGGCCGAGACCGATCCGTCGGTGTGGCTGTTCGTGGGCGTGAACGGCGTCGGCAAGACCACCACCATCGGCAAGCTGGCCAAACAGCAGATCGACGAGGGTTCCCAGGTGGTCATGGCCGCCGGCGACACCTTCCGCGCCGCGGCGGCCGAGCAGTTGGAGATGTGGGCCGATCGAGCCGGGGCCGCCATCGTCCGGGGCACCGAGGGCGGCGATCCCAGCGCGGTGGTGTTCGACGCGGTCGAGCATGCCGCCGCCCGAGGCGCCGATCTGGTGCTGGCCGACACGGCCGGCCGACTCCACACCAAGTCCAACCTGATGGAGGAGCTGGGCAAGGTGCGCCGCGTGGCCGAGAAGGGGGCCGGAACGGTCAGCGAGGTGCTGCTGGTGCTCGACGCCACCACTGGCCAGAACGGCCTCACGCAGGTGCAGCAGTTCACCGAGGCGGTCGACGTCACCGGCGTGGTGCTCACGAAGCTGGACGGCTCGGCCAAGGGGGGCATCGTGGTTGCCATCCAACAAGAGCTGGGGATTCCGGTGAAGCTGGTCGGGCTCGGCGAGGGCCTCGGTGACCTGGTGGCGTTCGACGAGCAGGAATTCGTCGATGCCCTCTTCTCCGTGGAGTGACGGAACTTCCCCATCGTGATGGGGTGCCGAACCGGGCGGTCTCCGGGTTCGGTCGCTCTCGGACTCCGACTTCGTTCAGCGGACCAGGACCGTCATCGACTCGCTCCACGAGAAGGACCCTCGGCCGCGCGGCGAGGACGGGTACGGCACGGTCCCTACGAGCTCGCCCCGGCTCGGGTTCACCAGGGCCGGCCAGGCTCGGCTGACGCTCGACGATGACCTGACCGAGCGGTCGGTGCCCGATGTCGCCCACGACTTCGGTCTGGTCGAGGACGCCGAACAGCTCCTCGTCGCGGTACCGGTTCTGACCCATCGGCGGACGGTGTGCCGCGAACTCCAGTGGATCACGAACGTCGGATGGCATCAGGACGGGCCGTCGTTCGGGTGCGACGCCCCGTCTCCGTGCGTCTGGGCGACCGTCGATGAAGGTGACGGTGAACGGCCGGCCCTCGATCTGCTCCCGAAGCGGTTCGACGCGCACCTCGACGCCACGGGTGTCGACCAGAGGATCATTCCCCTGACGCGGTCGGGGCACGCCGTCCGGCGGGCCGGAGACGGCATCGATCCGGTCCGCCCCCGCTTCGGTGTCGGCGACGCACTGTTCGTCGACGACAAGCTCGTGCCCGTCAGCGCCATGTTCGACGGCACCACCGAATCTCGCCGCGGTCTCGAGCGCTGGTTCTTCCCGCAGGGACGCAGCCCGACCGACCAGGGCGAGGTCGAAGTCGCGTCCCGATAGCCTCATCCTTCGTGTTCGACACCCTGTCCGATCGTTTCGACGGCATCTTCAAACGCCTCCGCGGCAAGGGGCGGCTGAGTGAGGGAGATGTCGACGAGGTCCTGCGGGAGATCCGCCTGGCCTTGCTCGAAGCCGATGTCAACCTCGACGTGGTTCGGAACCTCCAGGGCCGTATACGTGAGCGGGCGGTGGGCGACGAGATCCACGCCGCGCTCA
>JAOUEE010000166.1 GCA_029858875.1 Acidimicrobiia bacterium | reverse complement strand
GGCCGTCACCCCGTTGGGGTGGTCACCAGCCGGTGGCACGGGGTCGCGACGGCGAACCAGGCGAACGCCATCGAGTGACGGCGCCGCCAACCCGTCGATGCTGATCGACGTCATCCCTCGCCCGGCACCGGCGCCGGTCAGCACGATCGCGGTGGACCCGATCACCACCTGGTCATCGGTCACGGCGAACCCGGCCGTCCGCCAAGCCTCGGGATCGTCGCCGACCCGCAACTCGATCAGCTGGTGCCGAGGGTCCTTCACCGGACCATCCTGGCCCGTTCACGCCCGAGGTCCCAGCTGGCCACCCGCCGATCACCGGCCAGCGGGTACGGTCGATCCATGAACATCCTGGTGACCAACGACGACGGCATCGACTCGGTCGGACTCCACGTGCTGGCCCGCGCCCTGCGCCGGCACGGCGACGTGGTGGTGGCCGCCCCCGACGGCGAGTACTCCGGCTCGGGGGCGTCGCTCGGCGCCATCCATCTGATGCAGCCCGAGCTCCACCGGGCCGAGATCGACGGCATCGACGAATCGTGGGCCATCTCTGCCCCGCCGGCCATGTGCGTGCTGTTCAGCCGGCTGGGTGCCTTCGGACGGCGCTTCGACCTGGTGGTCTCGGGCATCAATCCCGGCATCAACGTGGGCCGCAGCGTCTACCACTCGGGCACGGTGGGCGCGGCCCTCACGGCCCGCAACGGAGGCACCAACGCCATCGCGGTCAGCCAGGAGGTCGAGGGATTCGGTGTGGAGGGCCAGGGTTGGGACGACGTGCTCGATCTCCAGCTGTGGGACACCGCGGCCGAGGTGGCGGCCGTGGCCGCCGGCGCCATCCTGGCCGATCCGCCCGACGAGGCGCAGGTCCTCAACATCAACCTGCCCAACTGCCGGCTCGACGAGCTCGAGGGATGGAAGCTGACCAGCGTGGGCGGGGCGCCACCCCGCACGCTGGGCAAGGTGAGCCTCGAACCCAAGCGGGGCCACGAAGGCACCTTCAAGCTCAAGATGGAGTGGGGGGAGGCGACCGAACTGCCCGAACACACCGATGGCGGCGCGGTCATGCACGGCTACGTGTCGCTCAGCTGGCTGAGCCGCCTCGAGGCGTGCACGCCCCAGGGCAGCACCGCGGCCGAGAAGGCCATCGACCAGCTCCTCGGCTGAGCCCGTCACCTTCGGCGCCACCCGTCAAAGCGGCGGCCGGCCCGCGCCCACGATGCTGCCCACCGCCAGGTCGTGGGGGCCTCGGCCTTCGCGGGCGACCACGATCCATGCCGTCAGCGCGGTCGCCCACAGTGGAATCCAGTAGGCCCATGGCATGCAGAAGGTGGCGAACAACACCACGGGGCGGGCCACCGCAGCCCACGGCCGCAGCGGCGCCCCGTCGACGCGCCGGGCCCAAAGGGCCAGGACGGCCTTGCCCGGCGTACGACCCCAGCGGAGATGACATCCCGCCTCGAAGCCGATCAACACCAGCACCGCCAGCACGGCACCGATGGTGCCGTCGATGGCCTCCAACAGCGCGATGGGCAACCAACCGATGAGCACCAGGTCGAGCCAGCGGGCGACGATCCGCCGCCACGCCGGCCGGAGCCGTTCGATCAATCCCGGATCGGATCGCCCAGGCCGTGATACGGGCTACCCGCCGCCTGGAACTCGGCCCACAGCTCGAAGAAGGCCTCGCCGAAGGGATCCACGCCGATGAGGGGCATCATGGCCCGGCGGATGGTGAAGTCATGCGGCGCCAACCTGGCCGCCCGCTCGAAGTGCGCCGCGGCCTCGGACTCCCGGCCGACGCGGCGCAGGTGGGCGGCCACGCGGAACTCGAGACGGGCATCGACCTCGTCGTCGCTGAGGTCGGCGACCACGCCGTGTGCCTGTTCGGGGCTGAGCGGCACGTCGCCATCACGGATCCATCGCCGGAGGGCGACCAGGTCCTGCTCGCAGGTGACGCCGGTGAAGTCGACGAAGGTATCGGTACTGACGGCCACCGAATTGGGCCGCACGATGGTGTCGTCGGCGTCGATCCAGATCACGGTGGGGACGTTCGAGATGGCGTACAACTCGGTCAGCACGTGCTCACGATCGAGCAGCACGGGGAAGGTGATGCCCTCGAGGAAGGGTTCGAGCCCGTCGGCGTCCTCCTGGATGGCCACCGCGATCACGGTGAAATCGGTGTCGGACAGCTCGTCCTGCATGGCCTGCCACCCGGGCAGGTCGAAGGCACAACCTCACCAGCTGGAGAAGGCGAACAGCATCCGGCGTCGGCCCCGCCACTCCTCGAGCGATCGCAGCCGACCGTCGAGATCGGGCAGCGTGAACGAGGGTGCGGTGAGGTCGTCGAGGGCCTGGCGCCGGGCCTCGCCGTCGAGCGACCACGCGATCACACCGGCTTCGGCGTCGACGACGTGTCGGCGGCCGAGCACTTCGGCCAGCGCACCCAGGTCGACCCGGTCATCGACGCGAACGGCGGCGCCATCGGGAACCAGCACGCAGACGTCGCCGCGACAGAGCCCCTCGGGCTCGAGCCGCCAGCCGGTCGCGGTCTCCAGCTCGCCGGCGGCGACGAGCACACGCCCGTCGATCACCGTGCCTTCCACGGTCTCCACCCCATCGGTGATCACGGCGACGGTCATCGTGCTCCTTCTCGCTCGGTCTCCGGTCGGGCACTACGGTCCCACACCGTGAGCGAGAACCTAGCCAACATCTGCAACGCGACCACGGAGACGAGGCTGCGGTGAGCTCCAGCGCAGCCAAAAAACAGGTTGCAGAGCGGTACTGGGACGCCCATTTTCGGCGGCAGTGGGACCGGATGGCCACGTTCTTCACGGCCGACTGCCACTACACCGATGTCGGTCTCGACCCCACCGGGGCCACCGGTCCCGACGAGATCATCAGCCGGCTCCGGCTGGGCATCGAGCCACTGGAGACCTACTACCACTTCCCCAAGCACCTCGTGGCCGAAGGCGATCTGGTGATCACCGAGCACATGGAGCGGTGGGGCTTCCACACCGGCGAGGTGGTGGACCACCCGTTCACCTCGGTCATGGAGATCCGTGACGGGCTCATCGCCCGCTGGCACGACTACAGCCACCTCGGCAACCTGCTCGATCAGGCCCCCGAGTGGTGGCTCACCCACATCTCCGACGGCTGGCGCCAGGACTGAAGCTGCCCGCGGCCGACCTGGCGACGGCGGCGTCGGTCCATGACCGCGGGTCCACCCACACCTCGGAGAACATCCCGTAGCGGGTGACGAGGGGCCCGCCCACCCACGAACTGGCGCCACTTCGTCGCGCTCAGCGCGACGAACCGACGCTGTTTCGGTCGAGAGGGGGGCGGGCGGAACGGACGCCGTCGGCGACGAACACCGCCAGGCCGGCCCAGATGAACAAGAAGCCCACCAGTCGGTTCGAGTCGAAGGTCTCGTCGAACACCCAGACACCCAGGAAGAACTGGATCGTGGGCGCCAGGTACTGGAGCAGGCCGACCACGCTGAGCGGCACCGAGCGAGCCGATTCGGCGAACAGAAGGAGCGGCACCGCGGTGACCGCTCCCGACAGGATCAGCAGGCCGGTCTGGCCGGGCGCACCGGCGCCGAGGGAGCCCACCCCCTGCGCGGCTCGCACACCGAGGAAGAGCAACGCCCCCACCGACATCAGCGCCGTCTCCATGGTGAGCCCGTCGATCGACCCGAACGACGCCGTCTTCCGCAACAGCCCGTACACCGCGAAGGTGCCGGCCAGCACCAGCGACACCCACGGCAGCGACCCGACCTGGATCACGAACCAGGCCACCCCGACCCCGGCCGAGGCCACCGCCACCCATTGCGCCGGCCGCATCCGCTCTCGCAGCAGCACCACGCCGAACAGCACACTGACCAACGGGTTGATGAAGTACCCGAGGGCGACCTCCAGCACCCGATCCTCGGCGACCGCCCACAGGAAGACCAGCCAGTTGCCGGCGATGAGCGTGGCGGTACAGAGCGCAACCAGCCGATTCCGGCCGTCGGCCACCACGGTGCGCAGGGCGGGCCACGTGGCCCGGCCGGTCTGGACCGCCACCAGCAGTACGAACGCCCAGAGCGCCCGGTTGGCCACCACGTCTCCGGCGCTGACGTCGTCGAGCAGCTTCCAGAACAACGGCGACAGCCCCCACAGGACGTACGCTCCGATTCCGAGAGCCAGGCCGCGCGGCATCCGTCCATCCTGCCCCGGCTCGGGCCCGGACGACGGATCCGCGGGGGTTGACGATCAACCACCGGTCGGTGTCGTTATCGTTTGGCTCACGATGCGCATCCGGCCGACACCCCTCATCGCGGTCGTCGCCGTCGCTGCGCTGGCGGCATCGGCCTGCGTCAGCGACGCGGCCACTCCCGGCAATCGTGCCGGCGAGGCGTTGTTCCCGGCCACCACGATCGCGCCGGGGGACATCGTCGACGGACCCAGTCCCGACGACCCCATCATCACCGTGGTGTCCGGCGATCCGGCGCTCGTCACCGGTGGCAACGCCCGGGTCCGCATCGAGAACGTCGACAACGACACCACCGTGCGTCTCAACGGGGACGATGTCACTGCCGCCTTCGTCACCACGGCGCGGGGGGCGCGCGAAGGCGTGGTCTCCGGCCTGGCGCTGGGCGCGAACTCGCTGGCCGTCACCGCCAATGGGATCACGTTCACCGAGAACCTCACCAACTACCCCCGACGGGGCCCGGTGTTCTCGGGTCCACAGTCCCAGCCGCTGATCTGCACCACCGAGCAGCACGGCCTGGGGCCACCGGCCGACGACTTCTGTGGTGCCCCCACCCAGGTCTTCTGGACGTACGTGGATGCCGAGGGCAACCTCCAACGGCTCGAGGGCCCGCCGGATTCGGTCTCGCCGGCCACCGTCGAGCTGGGTGGGGCCCCGGTCGACTTCTTCATCCGCAACGAGGTGGGCACCATCAACCGCTCCGTGTACTGGCTGCACAGCGTCGACCCGCAGCCCGCCGTGGGCACCATCAACCAGGCCTGGTCCGGCACCGACAGTTGGAACCGGCGGTTGGTCGTGAACTACGGGCCCGGGTGTGGCGCGACGTACAGCCAGGGCACGCCCTCGGTGGACGGCGGCGGTGACCCCGCGCTCGGTGGTCCCGTCGACGTCGAGTTGTTGCGCCAGGGCTACGCGGTGGCCAACTCCACGTTCACCACCTTCGCCACCCACTGCAACGACGTGCTCAGCGCCGAGACCACGATGATGGTGAAGGAGCGCTTCATCGAGGGGTACGGCGTGCCCGACCTCACCATCGCAACGGGGGGCAGCGGCGGCGCCATGCAAGGCCTGCTGGTCGCCCAGAACCAACCCGGGCTGCTCGATGGCGTCGTGGCCAGCCTGCCGTTCCCGGACATGGTCACGGTGCTACCCGGGGTGATCGACTGCGAGTTGCTCGGCACCTTCTATCAGAGCGACGCGGGCCAGCCACTGGGCGCGGAGCAGCGGGCCGCCATCAACGGGCACCTCACCAGCGGCACCTGTCCGTTGTGGACCCAGGTGCTCGGTCCCACCTTCTCGCCGTGGCAGGGGTGTGATCCGAGCTTGGCCGACGACGTGTTCATCCCCGGCTTCAACCCCACCGGCATCCGGTGCACGCCGTGGGATGCGGCGTCACATCTCTACTCGGCTCCCGATGCCGAGGGCCATCCCGAGGCCCCGTACGACAACGTCGGTGTGCAGTACGGGCTCCAGGCGTTCCAGGATCGGGTCATCGGGGTCGGCCAGTTCCTCGCGCTCAACGAGACCATCGGCGGGCGTGACGCCGATGGCCTGCCCCAGGCGCCCCGATCCTCGGCGCGGACCGGCCAGATCGAGCGTCTGTACCGGGAGGGTCGGGTCAACCAGGGCGGCGGCGACCTGCGCCGCATACCCATCGTGTTGATCAACCCGTACACGGATCCCGCCGGCGACATCCACGACCGGTGGCGGGTGTTCACCATCCGCGACCGGATCGGCGGCGGGGCCAGCACGCCACCACCCAACGTCGCCCTGTGGACGATGGAGACGCCCCTGACCAGCCCGCTCGCGCTCACCGACTACTTCGCCTCCGCCGGCGGTGCCGAACTGGCCGTGCTCTCCCGCCAGGCGGTCGAGGCCGTCGACGCGTGGGCCAGCGCGGCGGCGGCCGAGGTCGACGGCGAATCGGCCAACCTGACGCTGGACGAGAGCCGACCCGAGGTGGCTGCCGACCGCTGCATCCTCGCCGATGGCGAGACGACCACCGGACCCGACGTCAACGCACCGGGGGGACCCTGCGACCTGCCCTTCGCCGGCGACCCTCGCACGGTGGCCGGAGCCGACACCGAGTCACTGGTGCTCCAGTGCACGCTGCGGGAGATCGACCCGGCCGATTACCCGGTCGAGTTGTCCCCCGCGGCCCGGCGACGCCTCGAGCGGGTGTTCCCGAAAGGGGTCTGCGACTTCGACCGGCCCGGCCAGGGCCAGGCTCGTCTCGATGACCCCTCCGCCGAGGGCTGACGCCTTCGCCCTCGATACGAGCGGCGCCCGGCACGTCGCTACACTTCGGGACTGATCAAAACGACGCGGAGGTCGAGCGTGAACGTCGTGGTGCTGTACCAGAGCCGCAGCCGGAAGGCGAACACCCGGCGGCTGGCCGAGATGATCGGCCGCAAGGCGCTCGAACTGGGGGCCGACGCCAGCATGTGGCCGGCCACCAACGTCGATCTCGGTCGCCTGGCCGAGGCCGACCTGGTCTTCGTGGGCACGTGGACCGACGGGATCATCGTGGCCGGGCACCGTCCTGGGCAGACCGGCAAGCTCGACGACATCCCTGCCCTGTTCGACAAGCAGACCGCGGCGTTCATGACCTACGCCGTGCACAGCGGCAAGGCCATCGACGCCTTCTCGGGCTGGCTCCAGCGCAACAAGGGAGCCGACGTCATCGCCGCCCGCGCCTTCAAGAACCGGGCCACCAACGATGCCGCCGTGCACAGCTTCGTGAGCGACGCCTTCGCCTCCGTCGGCGTCACCGTCGCCTGACCCGGCGCCACGCCGCACCCCGACGTCGCACCAGCCAAGGCGATGCCACCGCCGCGACGGACGCGGCGCGTCACCACTCGGGACATCGGCGTCAGGCCGCGCCGGTGACGCAGTCGTGGCAGCACCAGCCCGAGGGGCCGTCGGGCATCTGCACCAGGCCGTAGGTGTCGCCGACGGCGATCGGCGCACCACACCGGGCGCATTGCGTGGCCGCGGTGGCCACGGCCAGCTGCACGTTCGGGTCCTCGAGGGCCGAGGCCGGCTCCTCCACCGGAGTGCGGGCGGCGATCCAGTGGGGAATGGGCAGCTCCACCAACCCGGCGTCGGTCTCCTCGAGCCACACCTCACCCCGGTCGGCCCACCAGGCGAACGCCTGCCGACCGGCAGCCAGATCGGCGGGGGCCACCCCTTCGACCGACACCGAACCGGTCGGTTCGGTGGCCAGGCGCCAGGCCAGATCGGTGATGCCGGTCTTCCAATCCGCCCCGAACCACCGACGAGACACCGCTTCGCACAGGAGGCGCAACGCCAGCGCCGGCGGGGTCAGCGCGGTCTTGGCCACGCCCGGCACCGATGACTTGTCCATGATGGGCGAGAACCCTATCGGCCCGACCCGGTACGGTGACTTCGATGACCCTGGCTGCGATCGTTGCCACGTCGGCGGCAGTTGCGGCCACCAGCTCTCGCAAGGAGAAGACCCGACGGTTGGCCGACCTGCTTGCCGACCTGGACCCCGACGAGGTGGAGCCGGCCGCAGCCATCCTGGTCGGCGAACCGAGGCAGGGGCGCATCGGTGTCGGGTGGTCGACCTTGGCCCGGGTGGCCACCACGCCGGCCGACTCCCCGTCGATCACCATCACCGACCTGGACGACGCTCTCACCGCTGTGGCCGCGACCACCGGCCCCGGCTCATCGGCCCGACGCGACACACTGCTCGGAGATCTCCTGGCACGGGCCACCGCCGCCGAGGATCAGTTCCTCCGATCCCTCCTGGGAGGCGAGCTGCGCCAGGGCGCCCTCGGGGGCCTGATGGCCGAGGCCATCGCCAAGGCGGCGTCGGTACCGGCGACCGCGGTCCGTCGGGCGGCGATGCTGTCGGGCAACCTTGCTCACACGGCCCGCCTGGCCATCACGGAGGGCCGTCCGGCCCTGGACGCGGTCGGACTCGAGGTGCTGCGGGCCGTGCAGCCGATGTTGGCCACCACCTCTCCCTCGGTCCACGCCGCCATCGAGGAGCTCGGTGTCGCGTCGGTGGAGTGGAAGCTGGACGGCATCCGGGTCCAGGTCCACCGGCGCGACGACGACATCCGGATCTTCACCCGCAACCTCAACGACGTC
>JAOUEE010000539.1 GCA_029858875.1 Acidimicrobiia bacterium | reverse complement strand
CACCGAGAAAGGACGCCGCATCCGCGACCGGTTGTTGTTGAACGGGCCGGGCATCGGCAAGCTCATGCGCCTGGTGGTCGTCGAGCGCTTCTGTCGGGCCTTGTCGGCGCTGGTGCAGGCCGGCGTGCCGTTGCCCGATGCGGTGACCGTGTCTGCCGAGAGCACGGGCAACCTCGTCGTGCAGGACCGGATCATCGAGGCGAAAGAGGCGATGGTGCGAGGCGATGGCTTGGCCGGCCCGCTGGCGGCCACCGAGCTGTTCCCCAGCGGCGCCAACCAGATGATCCGGGTGGGTGAGACCACCGGCACGCTCGACGAGCAGCTCGACTTCGCGGCGCAGTTCTACGCCCGTGAGGTCGACTACCGGCTGAAGAAGTTCACCGACCTTTTCGAACCGGCTGTGATCGTCTTCATGGGTCTGATCGTCGGCTTCGTGGCCGTCGCGTTGGTGTCTGCCATGTACGGCGTCTTCAACCAGGTGGAGCTGTAGTCCGATGGCGCGCTGGCGGGAGCGCATGAGGGGCGACAGCGGGACATCGCTGGTCGAGATCCTGGTCTCGGTCGTGATCCTGGGCATCGGCGTGGTGGGCATCATGAGCGCGTTGGGCTTCTTGTTCAGCGCCACGACGAAGCATCGCGACCTGGCCGAATCGAACACGGTGGCACTGACGGTGTTGGAATACCTGGCCGACCCGGACCTGACGCCATACGAGGTCTGCCCGGTCGTAGGTGGTGACCAGTACGAGGACAACGTCGCCGCCGCGGTGGCCGCCTCTCCGCCCGACGTCGACACCCTCGGTTGGACGGTAACGGTCGTTGCCGAGGTCTGGAACGGAACCACTTGGACCGACTGTGGAACCGCCGCAGCCGACCCCGGGCTCCAGAAGCTCAAGGCGACGACGACCGGCGCGTCGGGCCAGGGCACCGTCCTCGAACTGGTGAAGCGGAGGACGTCATGAGGAAACGACGTGACGACGGCTTCACCCTGCCCGAGGTACTGCTCAGCATCGTCATCCTCGGCATCATCATGTCCGCTCTGTCGGTGGCGATGATCACCGCACTGCGCACCCGTGACGAGCCGGCCAAGAAGCTGGGGCCGTCGAACGACGCCAACCTGGTGTCGATCTACTTCGGCCCCGACGTCCAGAGCGCCGGCCAGGTCAGCACGGATCCGGCCGGATCGTTCGACTGTGCCACCACCCCCGCCGGCACCAAGGTGGTCTCGCTCGGCTGGCGCACGGCCGACGGCGTCGACATCGTGACCGGCTATTTCGCCGACGCCTCCGTGCTGACTCGGGTCCAGTGCGTGAAGGGCGGCGCGCTGACCGGCACGAACGTGGTTGCCGACAACCTCGGCGGTTGCACGCCCCTTCCGACCTGCGCTGCCGCCGCGGAGATCGAGACGAGCAGCGGCAGCAGCGCCGTGATCCTCACGCTCCTCACGCTCGACGCCGAGGCCGAACCCGGCGACCCGGCGTTCCCGTTCAGCCTGCGGGCCGTGGGACGCCGCATCTCCAACGACGAAGGAACGCCTGGCGGTGGGGGTGGCTCGAACAACACCCTCCCTCCCGGCGAGATCCGCGGCACGCTCACCCAGCACAGCGACTACGCCGGCTCGGGCGCCGGCACGCCACTGGCTGCGGTACCGGTGTACCTACGGCGCAACGGGGTGCTTCTGGCTTCATCGAAAACCGACGCCAGCGGCCGGTACTTCTTCGGAACGCTGCGAGACGACGCGACGTACCAACTCGAAGTGGTAGAGGACGACCTGCCGCCGCATGTCGCCCCCACCGACGGGCAGAGCCTGCTCACCACCGTCGCGGTACCTGCGGCCAGTCCGGGCCCCGCGATCGTCGACCGCAACCTCAAGGTGTGGGAGCCGGTCGGTTCGGTCACCGGTCTGGTGACGGTGTCGATCGGCGGTGGGCCAGCCGTACCCGTGGTGAACGCCGTCGTGAACAACGTGACGACCGACGACACCGCCACCACCGATGCGACGGGGCGGTACACATTCTCGTTCCTGAACCCAGGCACCTATCAGAT
>JAOUEE010000165.1 GCA_029858875.1 Acidimicrobiia bacterium | reverse complement strand
GAGCCGACCAGCCGCGGCCCGATCTGGTCGATTACGGAGCCTTCGGCCCGAACCACGGCTTCGACTTCTCGGTGGAGGCCGCCCGGGGGGCTCGTCGAGTGTGCGTCTATGGCATCAACCGGGGGAGTGGCCGCAATGCCCTGGTGGGCTGCGCCAACGTCGTCGTGCCGGTCGGGTCGCCCTTCGGGGCGGCCAAGATCGAGGCGGTGGCCGGTGGGGTGTACTCGCGTGGGTGGGTGATCGACCCTGACATCGACCGGGCCTCGATGATCGACGTGCTGGTCGACGGTGAGGTGGCGCTGTCCCGTCGGGCCAACCTGCCCCGACCCGATGTGGCCCGTGCCTTCCCCGAGGCCGGTCCCGACCACGGGTTCGATGTGGTCATCGAGGGCCTCAACGGCACCCACGAGGTGTGCGTCCGGGCCCGGGACGGCGGATCCGGTCGCCCCACCGTGATCGAGTGCGCCACGGTGACCGTGCCCACCGGGTCGCCGCTCGGAGCGGTCGAGGCCCTCCTGGTGGGTCCCGATTCGGTGCGGGTCATCGGCTGGGCGGCCGACCCGGACACCCCCGATCCGGTGAATCTGCACCTCCGTCTCGACGGTGAGCTCTGGGGCGCGGTCCGGGCCAACGACCCTCGTCCCGACATCCCCGGTTATGGCGGCAACGGCGGATTCGACGTGGAGATCCCCATCGACACGGGAACCCACGAGCTCTGCGTGTTCGCCCGGGACGCGCGAGCGCCCGGTGGCACCACCCGACTCGACTGTCGCAACTTCGACACCCCGTCGGGCAAGCCGATCGGTCGCCTCCAGAAGGTCCAGGGCGGTGCGGGCGAGGTCACCGCTCGGGGATGGGTCATCGATCCCGACACCGACGATCCCGCAGGGGTGCACATCCACATCGACGGCGTGTTCGCCGGCGCGGCGCGAGCCGATCGGCGTCGGGCCAAGATCCCGAAGGTGCATCCCGGCTACTCGGCCGATCACGGCTTCAAGCTCACGGTCCCGGCCTCGCCGGGCGCCCACGAGGTCTGCGTCTACGGCAAGGACAAGGTCGGCGGCCACAAGAACACCCTGCTGGGCTGCAAGACGGTGGTGGTGACATGACCGCGCTGGTGGTCGCTCTCGCCGTGGTCGTCGCCCTGCTCACCGTGCTGGTGGTCGGGCTGCTGCGGGCGCACGCCGAGGTGTTGAAGGCCCTGCACGAGCTCGGCCTCGACGATGTGCTCGATCCCGCCGTCGAGGGGATGAGAATCCGAACCCGTCCGGGAGTGGCCCGGCCCCGAGCCACCGGCACCCGTCAGGGCCACGACATCGTCGGGTCGAGTGTCGACGGCGGTGCCGTGCAGGTGGCGGTGGTCGGTGTCGAGCACCTCACGCTGGTGGCGTTCCTCTCGTCGGGCTGTCTCACCTGTGGCACCTTCTGGGAGGCCTTCGCCGACCCGGGTCGCCGCCAGCTCCCCGGCGTGGACACCCGGCTGGTGATCGTGACCAAGGGACCCGAGGCCGAGAGCCCGTCCCGCTTGGCCCAGCTGGCGCCGCCGGGGGTCACCACGGTGGCGTCGTCGGTGGCCTGGGACGACTACGACGTGCCCGTGTCGCCCTACTTCCTGCTGGTCGATGGGGTCAGCGGCACCATCGTGGGGGAGGGGGCGGCCGCCTCGTGGAACCAGGTCCGCGATCTGCTGGGGCAGGCCATGGCCGACAGCGGTCTGACGCCCGATGGGCGCCGATCGCCTGCGTCCGAGGCCACCGGCGTGGCCCGTGACCAGCGCATCGACGAGGAGCTGGCCCGGGCCGGCATCCGGCCCGGCGATCCTCGGCTGTTCCTCCCGAGCGCCGAGACCGAGACCGAGACCCGATCGTGAGTGGCATCGTCGTGATCGGATCGATGGCCGCGGTGATGGCGGCGGTGCGGTCCACCTGGTCGCCTTGAGGTGAATCGATGCTCTCGAGCATCCATCCGCTCGGCGAGCGGACCCGGAACAACACGTGGAGCCTGACCGCAGTGGCGTTCGTCGCCGGCGCGGTGCTCGGCGGGCTCGTGACGGCCACGGTGCTCGGCGTGGTGGCGGTGCCCGTGGGCGGGGCCATCTCGACGACGACGCGCTGGGCGCTGCTCGGCGTGGCCGGGCTCCTCGCCGTGGCGGTCGACGCGGTCCTGGACGGACGACCGCTTCCGTCGTGGCACCGGCAGGTGAACGAGGACTGGCTGGGGCGTTATCGGGGTTGGGTCTACGGCGCGGGATTCGGCTTCCAGCTGGGTACCGGGTGGTGCACCTTCATCACCACCGGTCTCGTGTATCTGGTGGCCCTCGCCGCCGTACTCACCGGCTCCTTCCCGGGGGCCCTCGTGGTGGGAGGCACATTCGGGCTGACCCGAGGTGTGCTCATCCTCGCCGCGGCGCCAGTGCGTACCCCCGAGGCCTTGCGGGCTCTGCACCGGCAGCTGGACCGGGCGGCCCGACCGGCCCGCGTCGCGGCCGGCCTCACGGCGGCGGCCACGGTCGGCGTGTCCGTGGGAGCGATCTGGTGACCACGCTCACCGGTCACGGGCTGGCCGTCGAGCTGCCGCGAGGGTGGGACGGGGCGATCTTCCGCCGCGACCCCGACCCGCAGGAACGAGCCGCGGGCGGTCGCGAGACGCCGGTGGTGCACGCCGCCAACTTCCCGCTCCCCAGCGACCGCGGCGACTTCGGCAGCGGTGCGGTGGAGATCATGGGCCGCAGCGGCGTGCTGGTGTGTCTGGTCGAGTACGAGTCCGCCTCGGCCACCACCGCGCTGTTCGCCCGGCGGGGACTACCCCGGGCCATCGCCCCCGACGACTACGCCACCCACACCCTCCAGCGTCCGATGGCCGGGCAGGGCGGCGTGCAGATGTTCTTCCACGAGCGGGATCGCGCCTTCTGTCTCTACGTCGTCATCGGCAGCCACCGACGGCGCCGCATCCTGGCGCCCGTGGCCGACGGACTCCTCCAGGGCCTGCGGATCACGTGAGCCGCCGTGACGAGAAGTCGGCGGCCAAGGCGTTCAAGAAGTCAAATGCCGACTGGCGCCGGCTGGTGGTGTTCGCCGAGGGCCGTAGCGACTACGCGCACCTCGGCCCGGTGGTCGAGCGGCTCATCGATCATCACGACATCCCCATCTCGTATCTCACCGGCGAAGCCGACGATCCCGTGCTGGACGGTGACCACCCCAATCTGGCCGCGTACAACATCGGATCGGGCAGTGTTCGCAACGTGCTGCTGCGCGACCTGCGCGCCAAGATGCTGCTCACCACGACGCCCGACTTCGACACGTTCGCGGTGAAGCGGTCGCTACACGACGTGCACTACGTCTACCTGTTCCATGCCGTGGTCAGCACGCACATGGTGTATCGACCCGGCGCCTTCGATGCCTTCGACACGGTCCTGTGCGTGGGTCCGCACCACGCACGCGAGATCCGGGCCGCCGAGGAGCGCGGCGGCGGCCGTCGCCGGCGACTGGTCAAACAC
Source organism: Acidimicrobiia bacterium (assembly GCA_029858875.1). Classification (GTDB taxonomy): domain Bacteria; phylum Actinomycetota; class Acidimicrobiia; order Acidimicrobiales; family SHLQ01; genus JAOUEE01. Next base: position 4,933 of record JAOUEE010000165.1, on the reverse strand, counting down.
GGCTACGGCCGGGTCGACGCCCTGGCCGCAGAGGCTGCCACCCAGGTGCCCGAGCCGGGTGTGGTGGTGGTCGCCGGTAGTTGGGGCGAGAACGCCTTCATGGAGACGCCGGTCGGTCGGACGATCCTCGAGCGGCTCCTGGCCGCCGACTACGAGGTGATCGTGCGCCTTCATCCGATGACCAAACGCCGGTTGCCCGAGCTGGCTTTCGAGTTGTCTCGGGACTACGGGGGTGACGGGCGCCTTCGGGTGGAGACCGACATGCGGGACCGATCGTCGCTGCTGCGCTCCAGCGTCCTCATCTCGGACTGGTCGGGCGCGGCCTTCGACTACGCCCTGGGCATGACCCGACCGGTGATCTCGATCGACACGCCGGCCAAGGTGAACAACCCCCACTGGGCCGATCTGGGCATCGACCCCATCGAGCGCCAGCTCAGGCCCCAGATCGGCAGGGTGATCGACCCCGCGGGCCTGGAGGCGCTGGTCCCCGCCCTGGATGACCTCCAGGCATCAGTCGCCGACTGGAAGGCCGCCCTGACCGAGCGGCGGGACGCGACGATCTACAACGTCGGCCACTCGGCCGAGGCGGCCGCCACCTGGTTGGCCGCCGCGGTCAGGTGACGTCGAGCTCGGCGTCGTCGATCTCGCCGATCTCGAGACCGTCCACGTCGTCGAGGTCGTCGAGGTCGACCTGTACGGCCTGGTCGACCGGGTTCTCCTCGGTCTTGCGCCAGAAGGCGAGCTTGTACCAGACCGATTTTCCGGCCATGGCGATCCCGGCAGCGCCGGCGGCGATGGCCGACAGCAGCATGCCGCCGGTGGCGGCGTCGAAGTAGGCGAACATGAGCTGAGGCTATCGCGCGGGGCTCCGATTGCATGGGCTCGGCCAGTAGGGTGCCGGCCATGAGTGCGACGCGCGTGGTCATCATCGGTGGCGGCCCGGCCGGCAACGCCGCAGCGACCCATTCGGCTCGCCTCGGGGCCGAAGTGGTCTTGATCGAGAGCGACATCGTGGGCGGCGCCGCGCACCTGTGGGACTGCATTCCCAGCAAGGCGATGATCGCCACCGGTGGCGCGATATCGCTGCTGTCACGGTCCCAGGGCATGGGGCTCGAGGAGGTGCGGGCAAAGGTCGATCTCGACGGACTGCGCAATCGTCTGGCCACCATCGAGGCCCGCCTGACCACGTCCACCACCAGCCTGCTGGAGAGCCAGCGAGTACGGATCATCGAGGGCCGGGGCCGCATGGTCGGTCCCCACGAGGTCGTGGCCGAGACCGAGAACGGTGAGACGCTGCGGCTGGAGGCCGATGCGGTGGTGCTCTCCACCGGCAGTCGCCCCCGAATTCCCGACTTCGCTCAGGTCGATGGCGAGCGGGTGCTCACCACCCGCCACGCCTACCCGCCGCCCGAGATGCCCGAGCACCTGGTGGTGGTCGGATCCGGCGTCACCGGCGTGGAGTTCGTGCACATGTTCGTCAGCTTCGGCGCCCAGGTGACCCTGATCGTGAGTCGCCAGCACGTGCTCCCCGGCAAGGATCCCGAGGTGGCCGCCGCCCTCGAGAAGAACTTCCTCGATCGCGGGGTGTCGTTGCTCAAGGGCGCCCGCGCCGTCGGGATCGACCGGGACGCCAAGGGCGTGCTGGTGCGCTGCAACGACGGCCGGGTCGTCGAAGGCTCCCACGCGCTGCTGGCCATCGGATCCCTCCCCAACTCCGAGGAGCTGGGACTGGCCGACGCCGGGGTGTTCGTGGACGAGGGCGGCTACGTTCCCATCGATCACCACTGTCGATCCTCGGTGCCTCATGTGTACGTCGGTGGAGATCTCTCCGGCAAGCTCCCGCTGTCGTCGGTGGCGGCCATGCAGGGCCGCAAGATCGCCGAGCACATCATGGGCATGCACGATCTGCCTCACCGCCACCTCGACTACGACAAGGCGGCGTCGGCCATCTTCACCGAGCCCGAGATCGCCGACGTCGGGCTGGCCGAGGCCGACGCCTTCGCCGAGGGCCGCAAGATCCGGGTCACGAAGGTGCCGTTCTCGGTGTCGGCCAAGGCACTGATCAACGACGACTCCCGCGGTTTCGTCAAGATCGTGTCCGACCCGGCCACCGGCGTCGTGCTCGGCGGATCCATCGTCGGTCGCCATGCGGCCGAGCTGATCTCGGTGCTGGCCCTGGCGGTCAATGCCAATCTGACGGTCAACGATCTGGTGGACTCGCTGCTGGTGCACCCCAGCCTGGCCGAGGCCCTGGCCGAAGCGGCCGAGTAGCTACTCGATCACCACGACCACGTCGCCGCCACCGACGCTGTCGCCCTCGGCGACCTTCACCTTGGCGATGGTGCCGTCCTTGTCCGCCTCGATGTTGTTCTCCATCTTCATGGCCTCGAGCACCACCACCGTGTCGCCGGCCGAGACGGTGTCGCCCGCCTCGACGAGCACCTTGAGGATGGTGCCCTGCATGGGGACGGTAACCTCGCCCGACGCGGCGCCGCCGCTGCCACCACCGCCGCTGCGGCGGGCCCGGCGGCTGCGTCCACCGTCGCCGACGGCAACCGACGCGACCTGCTCGGGCACCCACATGCTCACCGAGAAGCGTTTGCCGTTGACCTCGACGGCCATGTCGCGCCGGACCTTCGGCTCGTCCTGCGCATCGGCCCCGCCGGTTGGCGCGGGCGCGGACACCTCGGACAGGTCGAGGACCTCCTCCACCCACTTGGTGGAGTGCTCGACGGCCACGAAATCGGGGTGCTCGAGGATGGCGATGTCGGCGGGGATGGTCGTGGCCACGCCCTCGACCCGGAGCTCGCGCAGGGCCCGCAGCGTCCGCCGCCGGGCCGTCTCGCGGTCCTTGCCCCACACGATCAGCTTGCCGATGAGGTTGTCGTAGAACTGACTGATCTCGTCGCCTTCGGCGTACCCGGCGTCGAAACGCACGCCGTACCCGTCGGGCGGGTCGAGCTTGGTGATGATGCCCGGGGAGGGGAGGAAGGCACCGCCCGCCGGATCCTCGGCATTGATGCGGATCTCGATGGCGTGGCCGCGGATCTCGACGTCGGCCTGGTCGAAGCCGAGGGGTTCGCCTGCCGCCACGCGGAGTTGCTGTTCGACCAGGTCGAGGCCGGTGATCAGTTCGGTGGCGGGATGCTCCACCTGGAGGCGCGTGTTCATCTCCAGGTAGAAGAAGGCGCCGTCCTCGTAGAGGAACTCGACGGTGCCCGCGTTCACGTAGTCACAACCCTTGGCCACCGCCACGGCCGCTTCGCCCATGGCCGTGAGGATGTCCTGGTCGATGGCCGGTGCCGGTGCCTCTTCGATGAGCTTTTGATGACGACGCTGAGCCGAGCAGTCGCGGGTGCCGAGGTACACACAGTTGCCGTGCGTGTCGGCCAGGACCTGGACCTCGATGTGGCGGGGCTTGGTGAGGTAGCGCTCCATGTAGATCTCGTCGCGCCCGAAGTAGGCCAGTGACTCCCGCTGGGCCGACTCGATGGCCTCGGTGATGGAGCCTTCGTCGCTCACCACCTTCATGCCCCGTCCGCCGCCGCCATAGGCCGCCTTGATGGCGATGGGGTACCCGTGGCTGGCCCCGAAGTCGCGCACCTGCTGTGCGTCGGTGATGAGTTCGGTGGTGCCGGGAACGCCGTCGACACCGACCTTCTCGGCCGCCTCGCGGGCCGAGATCTTGTCACCCATCACCACGATGGCCTCGGGGGGTGGGCCGATGAACGTCACGCCCAGATCGGTGATCCGGCGGGCGAAGTCGGCGTTCTCGGAGAAGAAGCCGTAGCCGGGATGGACGGCTTCGGCACCGCTGCGCTCGATGGCATCGACGATGGCATCGGTGTTGAGGTAGCTGTCGGCCGCGGTCTGACCGCCGAGCGCATAGGCCTCGTCGGCCAATCGCACGTGCAACGCCTCGCGGTCCAGCTCGGAATACACGGCCACCGTCGCGATGCCCAACTCCTGGCAAGCGCGGATGACTCGGACAGCGATTTCGCCTCGGTTGGCGATCAGGACCTTGTTGAACACGTGCATATGGTTAGTCGAATGCAGCCCTCTGGTGCGACATGAGCGACGCCGCCCTCGATGCCGTGCGGCAGGGTCTGGGGTCGCGGGCCGAGCGCTGGCCCGACGTGCGCTGGGTCGACGAGACCGGATCCACCAACGCCGATCTGGCGGTCCTGGCCCGGGCCGGACATCGGGCGCCGGTGGTCCTCGTGGCCGATCACCAGACGAGTGGTCGGGGTCGGCTCGACCGGCGCTGGGAGTCACCGCCCGGAGCCAATCTGTTGGTGTCGATCCTGCTCGACGCAGACGGCGCCCCGGCATCCTGGGGTCTGCGACCGGCCGCCGTGGCCGTCGCCGCAGCGGCGGCCTGTCGCACGGCCGGCGTGGAGGTGGACATCAAGTGGCCCAACGATCTGCACCACGGTGGAGCCAAGCTGGCCGGCCTGCTGGCCGAGGCGGTGACCGCCACCCGGACGCTGGTGGTCGGCATCGGGATCAACGTGGGATGGCCCGATCCGCCCGCCGCCGAGCTGGGCGCCACCAGTTTGCGGGCACTGGGCTCATCGGTCGACCGACCGACCCTGCTCGCCGAGCTCCTGCTGCAGCTCGACCGGTGGTGGTCGGCCGATCCGGCGTCGCTGGCCACGGCCTACCGCGAGCGCTGCACCACCGTTGGCCGCGCCGTGCGCGTCGAGTTGGTGGGCGGTGGCGAGCTCCGGGGCCGGGCCATCGGCATCGATGACGCCGGGGCGTTGTTGGTGCAGGTCGGTGCGTCGGTCGAGGTGGTGACCGTGGGAGACGTGTTCCACCTGCGAGCGGAGCCCTAGGGGTCCAGGTCGCGGGCGGCTCGGGCGAAGGCGGCGGCGGCGGTTGCGGTGCGGGGACCGGGGGCCTGGGGCCACGAGTGGTCGTCGATGGCGAT
>JAOUEE010000164.1 GCA_029858875.1 Acidimicrobiia bacterium | reverse complement strand
TCTGGCGGGCGGCCCGAAAATGGGGTTCGAGGGGGATGGAGTCCAGCGACACGAACCCGTACACCACCTTCTTGGCCTGGCCGGTGGCGCACAGGATGCCGATGTCGGGACCGCCGTAGCTCACGATGGTGAGGTCCTCGAGGTCGCTGCGCACGATCGCACGAACCAGCGACATCGGCTTGCGCCGGCTGCCCCACCCGGCGATGCCGATGGTCATGCCGCTCTCGAGCTGGGCGATGACCTCGTCCTCGGTCATCCGTTTGTCGGGCATGGACGATCCTTCGCTGGTGGTGTGACCGAGCCGAACGAAGGCCGACGGTATGTCAGCTCGACCCGTCCCGACCACTTGAACCGGTGGCGGGCTCCGACCCCGTTGCCGGTTGCGGGGCGGCGGTAGGGTCGCGCCATGACCAGCGAGGCCGCTGTCGCCAACCCTCTCGATCTCACCGGCCGGGTGGCCTTCGTCACTGGCGGCACCAAGGGACTGGGCCGGGTGATCGCCGAGACCCTGCTGCGAGCCGGCGCCGAGGTGACGGTCTGCGCCCGTAACGAGCCGGACCGTCCGCCCCAGGCCGACGGCCGGACGGCCACCTTCGTCCCATGCGACGTGAACGAACCCGAGTCGGTCCAGACGGCGGTCGATGCCGGCGCGCGCACGCACGACGGCATCGACATCCTGGTCAACAACGCCGGCGGCGCCCCTCCGGCCGATTCGGCCACGGCCTCGGCTCGCTTCACGAGCAAGATCCTGGGCCTCAACCTCGTCGGTCCGCTCACGGTCGCCCAGGCCGTCCGGCCTCACATGGTGCAGCGGGGCGGCGGCGTCATCGTCAACATCTCGTCGGTGAGCGGGCGGCGGGCCAACCCGATGGGCGTGGCCTACGGGGCGGCCAAGGCCGGCCTGGAGAACCTCACCCTCACCCTCGCCCACGAATGGGGTCCCGACATCCGGGTGCTGGCCCTCACCGTCGGCCAGATCCTCACCGACGACAACCGCGAGTTCTACGGTGACCAGGAGTCGATCGACCGCATCGCGCAGGTGCTGGCCGCCCGCCGGTTGGGCGATCCCCAGGAGGTGGCCGACGTGGTGTGGTTCGCCGTCTCCGATCTGGCCCGATGGGTGACGGGCACGTCCATCGAGGTGCACGGGGGCGGAGAGGGCCCCGCCTACCTGCTGGCCAGCACGGGTGATGTCACCGGCGGGCCCCACCACTGAGCCGCCATGGGTGACGATCAGGTCGCCAGGAGAGCCGTCACCACCAGGCCGTTGATGGCCATGTGGCCGATGATCGCCGGCCCGAGTCGCCTGAACTGGGCCACCACCGCGGTCAGGGCGAAGCCGTAGATCGCGATCCCCAGCAGCAGCAACAGATTCTCGGCCGCCGACACATCGGTGGACACGTGCACGAGCGAGAAGGCGACCGTGGTGAGGGCGATGCTCACCCCCGTCGACCACCGCCGCTCCGCCGCCCGGAACACCAGGCCGCGGAAGAAGAGCTCCTCGCTCAGCGGGGCACCGACCACCACCATGAGCACGATCGGGATGATCCACAGGCCTTGATCGGACGCGTCGATGAACCCGGTGTTGTCGACCGCATCGGTGTTGGCCAGGTTGGACAGGAAGGTGATGACCACGTTGCCCACCACCAGCGCGGAGATGGCCGCTCCCAGCCCGATGGCGATGTCCACCCACCGGAAGCGCAGGCCGAAGTCGCGAATCACGCCGTTGCCCTTGCGAGCGCCGACCCAGAGCACCCAACCGATCATGGCCACCTGTTGGGTCAAGACCGACGTCACCAGGACCGCCGGTTCGCTCAGCAGGTCGTTCGCCGCGTTGGGGTCCGACGGGTCGGGTATCCCGACCAGGAGCACCGAGATGAAGCCGGCGAGGGTGGCCGCGCCCAGCACCACCAGCGCACCGAGCAGGACGTCTCCCATCCCCCATCGAGGCGGCGGCGGAGGCGGCGGTGCCAGGCTCGACCGGGGCGAGGGACCCGCGTCCGTCCACGAGGGCGGCGGAGCGAGGGGCACCGGAGCGCCGGACGGCGGCGGCAATGGGGCGCGCGCCGGAGGCGGCGGCAGGCTGGTGGCCATCATCCCCCTTCGGCGAGCGGCAGCGGTTTCTTGAGACGGCGGGCTCACGGCGGGTGAAGTCTCGTACCCTGCGGGCGTGACTGCCACACGCGGCGTGGCCGCCCGGTTGGATGTGGCTCCGCCGGAAACCCTGTTCGTGCTCGCCGCCATCAGCCAGTACCTGGGCGCGGCCCTGGCCGTGGCCATGTTCGACTACATGGGCGCCGCCGGTGTGGCCTGGCTACGGGTGGTGGGCGCGGCGACCGTGATCGTGGTGGCCCGGCGATCGTGGCGCCGCCACTGGACCCGCCCACAGGTTCTCGCCGCCGCCGCCTTCGGCACGACGCTGGCCCTCATGAACCTGTGCTTCTACCTGGCCATCGACGAACTACCGCTGGGGACGGTGGTCGCCATCGAGTTCCTCGGCCCGATTGCGGTCGCGGCGGTCGGAACCCGCACCCTCCGCAACGGATTCGCCCTGGCCGTGGCCACCGGTGGGGTGGTGCTGTTGGCCGAGGTCCAGGCCGATGGCACCTCGCGAGGTCTCGTCTTCGCCCTGCTGGCCGCGGTGTTCTGGGCCGGCTACATCGTGCTCGGCGATCGGGTGGCCAAATCCGGCACGGCCGTCGACGGGCTGGGTGTGGGCATGGCCATCGGCGCGCTGGCGATCGCCCCGTTCGGCCTGCCGGACCTGGGTCCCGTGGCCGACCACTGGTGGCTGCTGGCGGGCGGACTGGCCGCCGGCGTCCTGTCCAACGCCGTGCCCTACGCCCTCGACCAGGTCGTGCTGCAGCGCATCGACCGAGCCCGGTTCGCGCTGCTGTTGGCCCTGCTGCCGGCTACGGCCACCGTCGTGGGGCTGGTGCTGCTGGGGCAGGTCCCCAGCGTGGGCGAGGTGATCGGCATCGCCCTGGTGGTGATGGCGGTGATGCTCCGGTCTCGCGAGACGACCGCGCTGCCCGCCTGATCGTCCGCTCCCGGCCCGCGATACGACCTGGCACAATGCGTCTCCATGGCTGTGGCGTTCAACACCGATCACGAGGTCGAGTACGGCGCCGTCGAGCAGATCTCGCCACTGATCCGAAGGATCACCGCGGAGAACCCGTCCAAGTTCACTTTCAAGGGCACGGGCACGTTCATCGTCGGGCAGGGCGACGACGTGGCCGTCATCGACCCCGGGCCCCGCGATGAGGCCCATCTCCGGGCCGTGCTGGACGCGGTCCGAGGTGAGACGGTCACCCACGTGCTGATCACGCACACCCATGGCGACCATTCGCCGGCCACCGCCGGGCTGGTGGCCCGGACCGGTGCCCGCACCTTCGGATTCGGTCCCCACCCGGCCGGCGCGGTGAGCGAGGCCGAGCACGCGTCGGCCGACATCGACCGTGACGGTGGCGAGCCCGCCGACCCCGACGAGGTGGCCCGCCGGGCCGAACAGGCCGAGCGCGAACGACCCGACACCGATTTCGTGCCCGACGAGGAGCTGCGCCACGGCGACCGGGTCGACGGCACGGGCTGGTCGATGGAGGTGCTGCACACCCCGGGACACATCTCCAATCACCTGTGCTTCGCCCTGGCCGAGGAGTCGGCGCTGTTCACCGGCGATCACGTGATGGGCTGGTCCACCACCATCGTTCCGCCCCCCGATGGCGACATGGCCGCCTACCTCCACAGCCTGCGGCTGGTGGCGGCCCGCCCCGAGTCGATCTACTACCCCACCCACGGACCGGCCATCAGCGACCCGGTCCCCCACGTGGAGGCGCTGCTGGCCCATCGACTCGAGCGGGAGCGCCAGATCGTCGATCAACTGCGCCGCGGCCCCACGACGATCGAAGCCATGGTCAGGGAGCTCTACGCCGACGTGGCCGAGGAGCTGCACAAGCCGGCCGCCCGCTCGGTGCATGCCCACCTCGTGGCGCTGCTGGCCGAGGGCCAGGTGGTCAGCGACACCGGCGCCGCCACGCCCGACGCGACCTACTCGCTCGGCTGACCGAAATTGCGTGGGTTTGTTCCAATAGTTGCGACGAAGTCACGCCAGGTCGAAGCGATCGTGAGCGAGGACGACTAAACCGAACGTCGTGCTCCTGCGTTCCTCTCCCTGATGACATCCACCGACGCCGCCGCCTTCTGCGACGAGATCCGCGGTCGCCTGGTCGGTTCGCTGTATCTGTACTGCGGTGACCGGCCCCTCGCCGAGGAGCTGGCCCAGGAGGCCCTGGCCCGGGCGTGGGAACGCTGGGACCAGGTGTCCGCGATGGCTTCGCCCGAGGCGTGGACGTTCGCCACCGCCCGCAACCTGGCGCGCAGCCGGTTCCGGCGGCGCGCGGTCGAGCGCCGGGCCCGCCGACGACTGGCCGCCGAGCGACCGGCGGCCGAACCGGATTCGGCCGATTCGGTCGCCGTGCGAGCAGCGGTGCAGTCACTGCCCGAGCGCCAGCGCGCAACCATCGTCGCCCGGTTCTACCTGGGCCTGGACGTGGCCGCCACCGCGGAGCTGCTCGGGTGCGCCACAGGCACGGTGAAGGCGGCCACCAGCCAGGCCATCGACCGGCTGCGGTCCAGTGGGCTCATCGACGACGAAGTGGACGAGCACGAGGACGTTGAGGCATGAACGAGATCGAGGAACTGCTGGCCGGGGCCGTGTCCGAGCACGCCGGGTTCGGAACCGACGAGGTTCAGGCCCGGGTCCGGACACGCGCCCGGCGTCGACGGGCGATCATCGGCGCGGCCGGCGTGGCGCTGCTCGCGTTGGTGGCCGGTGTGGCCGTGGCGCTGACCGACGGTGAGGGTGACGAGCGTGAGCGAGTGGCATCGTCCACCACCGCGGTGGACCCGACCACCTTGGACGGTGAGGTGTCCAGGGCCGATCTGGTCGACACCGACTGGGAGCTGGCATCGATCGACGACGTGCGGTACGAGAAGTGGGCCGACGGTTGGGGCGGCTCGATCGAGGGCTTGGCCAGTCGCCCGTCGCTGTCGTTCGAGCCGACGTTCCTGGGGATGTACACGGGCTGCAACGGTGGCAGCTACGACGAGTGGGGCGTCGAATCGGGCGCACTGATCACCATCGAGGAGGCGGGTTTCGAGGGCAACGCCTGCTCGGCCATGCCGACGCGCCTGGGAGAGCGCTTCCTGGCCCAGCTCGCCGACGGCTCGCCCATCAGCCTGGTCGACTCGCAACTCGTCATCGGCACGCTGACGTTCCGGCCCCGGCCCATCGACTTCGACCCCGATCGGTACCGCGATTGGCAGCTGGCGACCATCGACGGCGCACCGGCAGCCGCCTTCGGGGAGATCGGACCCGGCACGTCGCAGCGATCGTCGGACGTGTTGGCCATCGCCACCTGCCCGCTCGGTCAGGTCCGCTTCACCGTCGACCGATCCGACACCCAGCCGACACTCGCTCCGAGCGAGCCCGACGGCCCTTACGGCTGCGACTACCCCGCGCCGGTGCAAGCGCTCAACGCCAACGTCGCCCGAAGGCTCGTTCTGCCGGCGACGGTGACCGAGGCAACCGCCGATCGACTGGCGATGACCGGCGACCTCGGCACCATGACGTTCGGCCCGCCGCCCACCGACCGGCGCAGCGGGCTGGTCGGCGACTGGGAGCCCATCTGGGTGCTCGGCTCCGACGCTGCCCCCGACCTGGACCTGGGCCTGTCGTTCGACGGGTCGACGGTCGAGCTGTCGGGTTGTGCCCTGGGCTACGGGCCGGGCTACCGGCCCGAGATCGACCGCCGGGTGCTGCTCGGGGAGGAGACCTCGACGGTCGACTACGACTGCACGGCGCCGTCGGCGGAGGCCGTTGCCCAGGCTGACGCCTTCCACGAGTTCCTGCTGGGCGGGCCCGAGTTGACGGTGTGGCCCAACGCCGTCATCTTCCACTGGAACGGCCGGGAGGCGGTGTTCGTGCGGACCGATGTCGACCAAGCGGTCGACATGCAGCTGACCTGGTTCGCCGTGACGCCCGATGGAGGGAACGTTCCGGTGGAGCGGGCCATCGACTCTCCGACCGAATCATCCGACGTGACGGCGCAAGCGACATCCGTGCCCGTCATTCCCTCCGGTACCTCGCTCCTCCCGAGCAGTACCGGATCACGCCCCGGTGCCGGCATCCCGAGCGAGTTCGTGATCGACAGCCAGGCGATCCTCGTCGATTCTGATTTCATGGTTGCCGGCGCCCGCGGCGTCGAGGCGGAGAACCTGATGCAGGCGGGGGTGACCTCGATGCTGGGCTGGTTGAAGGGCGACGACTTCGAGGGACCCGATGTGTGGCTGGCCGATCGCGACATCTGGATCGGCGGGATCGGGGTGTACGCCGACGCCCCGACGCCGATGAACCTGGTCCCCGCCGACGGGCTGCGCACGATCGACGACTGGAACCAGCCTCGCGGGTGGAACATGGGGGCCACCATCGACTGCTTCAGCGACTGCCTCCGGTCGGTATACGAGTTCCTGGGATTCGACGGGGTCACCGATGACTCGCTCGGCCACGATGCGGTTGCCGAAGGCGTCGAGCTGCGGCCCGATGACATCGAGCCAGGCATCGTCAACTTCAACTGGTACAACGGCGGGGTCGAGCACCTGGCTGCGGTCTCCTCGGTCACCATCGACAAGCCGGCTGCGGAGTCGGGCGGCGGCGACTGGCAGCGCATCCACGTGTTGTTCGACTGGAGCGACGGCACGCCCCGCATCTTCGGCCTCTACCACTGGGGCTGGACCCCCTGACCCCTGACCGAAATTGCGTGAGTTGGTGCCAACCATTGGCACGAACCCCCGCCAGTTCAGCCGCCCCACGACCTGATCGCCCGGAACGTCAGCACTGGCGTGCGAGCTCGATCTGGCGGGAATCGGGACGGCTGGCCGGCGTCGGGGACCCACGACGGCCGAGTACGGTGGACGACGTGATCTTCGACGAGGACGAAGAGCCCGAGGGACACGACCCTCCCCCACCCAAACCCCGCGCCGGGCCGGGAGCGTCGGTGATCGCAGCGGCCATGTTGGGGCTGGGTGAGGTGCTCGAACCCGAGAAGACCAAGGTCGACATCGAAGAGCAGTCCGAAGCCGACGATCAGGACGACCTGTTGATCGACCTCCACTTCGGCGACCTGCCCCCGATCAACCCCAATTGACACTGGTCAGCCGACGACCTGGCGCCAGTTCGTGCAAGCCATCGCGACGAGCTGGCGCCGTTTCGGTCTTGGGGGCGGGGCCCCTGACCTGGCGTGAGTTCGTGCCAATGGTTGGCACCAACCCACGCAATTTCGGTCTGGGGTCAGGGGAGGAGGGCGGCGCGGAAGGCGGTCAGCTCACGGGGGATGTCGGGGCCCGTGGGCGTGTACAGCAACTCGGTGGCGCCGGCCGCGACGGCGGCCTCGGCCTGGGCCCGAACCTCGTCGGCCGTACCGATCCAACCCATGCCCTGGCCGAACAGCGAGCCCTCGACATCGAGCAGCGGACGATCACGGTCGGTCACGTGCGAGCAGTGCCCCTCGTGCACCACCAGGTGGCGTTCACCCTCGGGACGCTCGGCCTCGACCGCGGTCCGCCACTCGGTACCGCCGGGCAGACCATCGACGACGGTCGGGTCACCGCCGTGCCACATGTGGTGGTACATCACCGCGAACCAGGGCCCGGCCGCGTCGCGCACCCGCGGCGTGGACAGGTCCTCTCCGGGGTCCAGCACCGTGCCGTTCACCATCTGGATGCTCCAGTCGAACCCCTCGACGGCACCGATCGACATCACACCCGCTGCGCCGATGTCGCGGGCCACGCCCTGACCCCGGGGACCGAAGGCGCTGACCACGACTGGTACCAGGATCGGCCGGGGCGCGGCCAGGTCGGGGTGGTGGATCATCTGGCACGGCCGGCCGTCGATCTCCACCACCTCGCCGTCCAGCAGCGCCACCAGCTGACGGAGGTAGGTCTCCATGTAGGCCCACGGGAGCGGACGCTGGTCCATCACCAGCCGACCGGTGAACCCGGTTCCGAAGCCGGCCACGAACCGATCGGGTGCCAACCGGGCGATGGTGGCGATGGCGGCCGCCGTGGTCATCGGATGGCGGAGGTGAGGAATGAGCACGGCCGTGCCCAGCCCGACGGTGCTGGTGGCTTGGGCCGCCAGCGCGAGATGCACGTAGATGTCCTCGTAGAGCGCCGGCGAGTCGTACAACCAGATGCGCTCGTACCCCAGGCCCTCGGCGATCTTGGCGTGCTCGACCGAATCGGGACCCGGGAACACTCCACACGACAGCTGCATCGAACCGACCCTCCTCGAGGTCCTGGACGGTGCGGATGCTACGGAGCACACGTCACTTTGACGAACTCACCGGCGAACGGCCGTGCACCGGAGCGCACTTGCACGG
>JAOUEE010000163.1 GCA_029858875.1 Acidimicrobiia bacterium | reverse complement strand
CCGACATCGCCCGAGGGGTGTCGCGCCTGCTGGGCATCGAGTTGGTGGTCAACTTCCGACAGCCCTACCTGAGCCGCAACATCACCGAGTTCTGGCGACGATGGCACATCTCACTGTCGGACTGGTTGCGTGACTACCTGTACATCTCGCTCGGCGGCAACCGCAAAGGTGTGACGCGGACGTACCTGAACCTCATGACCACCATGCTGCTCGGTGGGTTGTGGCACGGCGCGTCGTGGAACTTCGTCATCTGGGGCGGCTTGCACGGTCTGTACCTGGTCATCCACAAGGCCACCCGTGGCGGGCGGGTGAACCCCAACGATCCCACGGCCATCGACATCCCGGCCGTCGCGCTCACGTTCGTGGTGGCGACGTTGACCTGGGTCCCGTTCCGGGCCGCCACGCTGTCGGACACCATCGACGTGTTCCGTTCGCTGTTCAACACCAGCGGGTTCATCGATTGGGGCGACGTCGCGCTGGTGAGTGCGTTGGCTACCGTGTCGTTCCTGATCGACCTCGCCCAGCGGCGCGTCGCCACGGAGCGGCTCCGCCCGAGCAATGCACCGATGCTCACGGGTGCCGTTCTGGCCATGGCCGTCGGCGCCATCATCATCTTCTCCGGCGGCGCACCGCAGCCCTTCATCTACTTCCAGTTCTGAGCTCCGATGCCACGCCGCCGTCCCGCCCTGTCGCTGACCACCGCCCTCGTCCTGCTGGTGCTGACCGTGGGGTGTGCCTCGGAACCCTCCGACGAGGAGCGCGCTGCGGCTCGCCGGGCCCTGCTCGAGAGCGCCGGCATCGTGGAATCGACCGCCGACGAAGCGGACGGGACCGTACCCGACACCACCAGCGGCGGCGTCACCTCCGATCCCTCCCGGTCGCCCGCTTCGCCTGCGCCCAGCGATCGTGACGCGGTGATCGCTGCGGTGCCCGACGAGGGCCTGCGCTTCCAGGCGACCGTGGCCCTCGCCGCCGCCGACCGCGCCGACGCCGCGTGTGGCGAGCTCAGCGCATGGGCCGCCGCCATGGACGAGGCCACCGGGCTGGTCCGGACCTTCACCGACTCGGTCGTCGAGTCCGGGAACGACTGGGTCGGATCGACCGGAGCAACCGACGTCGCCGGTGCCTTCCGTGATCAGCTGATCCTCCAGGCCGATTGTCGCGCCGGGGCCGAGGATGGCGACATCGATGCCGCTTTGGCGGCCGCCGGAGCAGCCAGTGCGGCCAACGACGAGCTCCGGGTCGCCCTCACGGGTGACGACGTGAGGACCGCATCGGAATTCTGGTATCACGCCGATCAGATCGGTCACGCCGTCGAGCTGGCCCGCCTCTCCCGCTCCGGTGACCCCGTCGACATCCTGATCATCGGGTCGTCAACAGGCAAGCGGGGCTTCGACCCCAACACCCTCACGAGCGAGCTCGGTCGGAGCACCATGAATGCCTCGGTGGCCGGCATGGTTCCGTCGGTGTTCGCGCCATGGTTGGTGGAGGCGGTGCAACTCGGTGGAGCGCCCTCCACCATCATCATCGCCCTCAACCCGTGGCAGGATCTGTTGCCCGCCGGTCAGCCGCCGTGCGATGCCACGCCCGAGGGGATCATGGCCGACGCCCAGGCCATGAAGGCCCGCGCCTTCGCCAGGATCGCCGCGCTCGCCCGACAACCGGCTGCCCTCCGCCTCACCGGTGGCCCGGCCGCCACCTACGACGGCGTGGCCATCGACATCAGCGAGCTGTACCAGCCGGGGCAGCGGGGATGGGCCGAGACCGACGACACCGTCCACGGGCCCGGCGGTGAGCTGGCCGAGCGGTACGAGGCACAGCTCAGCGGCAGCGAGGGCTGCGCCCGGTACCGGGAGGTCATGGCCGGCGTCGTGGCCGAGCTGACCCAAGGGACCGAGGTACTGCTCGTGTCCCTGCCCATCCATCCGGCCATGACCGCACTCATCGACGGCGGGGCCGAGGCCCATCGAGCGGTCTCCGACGACTACGCCGCCATCGCCGATCAGACCGGCGCGGGCTGGTTGGACCTCACCGACCTGCTCAGCCCGGAGGAGTTCCTCGATCTGACCGACGCCAACGGATCCGGCCAGGTCAAGATCACCGAGGCCACGGTCGAGGCTCTCCGATGACCGGCAGGGCTCGCCTCATCTCCATCGCCGCGGCCTTCGTGATCGGTCTGCTCGTGGTCGAGGTGTTGGCCCGGGTCCTGGTCTCCGCCGCCGAGGCCGACGAGGTCGTCTGGTACGACGCCTCCACCCAGCTCCGGGTGGAGATGCTCGACCGGCTGAGCGGAGTCGACATGGTGTTCGCCGGAACCAGCTCGGCCTGGCAGGGGCTGGTTCCCCAGGTGTTCGTCGACGAGGGCGCCGCCGACTCGGCCTTCAACGTCGGGCTGGCCGGTGGGGTCCCACCGGTCACGGCACCGTGGCTCATCGACGAAGTGGTCCCCCGGGTCGATCCCGACATGGTGGTGTGGGGCTTGACGTCGCTGGACTTCTCGCCCAGCTACGGCGACACCAACCAGGAGTCCTACGAGGACGCCTTCGCCACCCGCAAGGGATGGCTGGCCGAGCTCGACCGCCAAACGAGCGAGGTGTCCGAGCTGGTGCGGTCGCGGCGGCTCCTGCGGAGCCCGTCGAAGTTGTGGGGTCGGGAACAGGACGAGATCCAGGACGACCTCGCCGAGGCAGCCGCCGTCCTCGGTTCCGACGGGGAGCGGCTCGACTTCGCCCAGGACACGGGCGAGGAACGAGCAGCGATCATGGCGGCGCGCGTCCTCGACTACCAGCTCGACACCACCGACGTGGACCGGGTCCGTGACGCGGTGCAGACCCTCCTGGACCAGGGGCGAGAGGTGGTCTT
Source organism: Acidimicrobiia bacterium (assembly GCA_029858875.1). Classification (GTDB taxonomy): domain Bacteria; phylum Actinomycetota; class Acidimicrobiia; order Acidimicrobiales; family SHLQ01; genus JAOUEE01. The sequence continues at coordinate 5,593 of JAOUEE010000163.1, read as the reverse complement.
GGTGGAGGTGCCCCTGCCGGATCGTTTCGTGGTCCTGCACCCCAATGGCGCAGCCGACATCGCCACCGCGTCGGCGGCGATCGACGCCATCGCCGCCGAGTTCGGCCTGCCCGTCCTGCGGACGACCGAGACCTTCACCGACGAGGACTTCGTGGACTTCAGTCATCTGACGGCCGAGGCCGCGACCCGCTTCTCGGCCGACATCGCCGACCAGCTCGCTGCCTGAGCGCAGCGATGAGATCTTCCGGTCGCGGCTGGGGTCGGGTCCCGATGATCGCGGTCGCCCTCGGCCTGCTCGCGTCGGGATGCGGCGACGCGACGGCTCCGACCGCCACCATTGCCGACGCGTTGGCTGCCGTCCCCGACCGCGCCCTGCGAGCCGACGGCGAACGGGCGCTCGAGGCCGCGGCGGAGTCGGTGCGGCGCTGCGCCGAGCCCGTCGGATGGGCCGCGGCCACCGACACCGCATCGGCCGCGGTCGACGACCTCACCGAGGCAGCCCGGCAGTTCGGCCCTGGCTGGGTCGGCACGTCGTCGGCGGGGACGGTGGCCGACGAGATCCGGGACCTCCTCATCCTCCAGCGAGGCTGCTCTCGTGGCTTCGAGTCGGTCACCGACGCCGAGAGAACCGCCGCTCTCGCCGCCGCCGGGCGGGCGGGCGGGGCCAACGACGACCTGCACCTGACCCTCACGGGAGCCGACACCAGGACCGGAACGGAGTTCTGGTTCCACGCCGATCAGATCGGCCACACGCTCGAGCTGGTGCGGCTGGTGGACGAAGCGGGACCGGTCGAGGTGCTCATCGTCGGGTCCTCCACCAGCAAGCGGGGCTTCGATCCCGTACGGATGACGGCCGAGCTGGATCGCAGCACGACCAACGTCGCCGTGGCCGGGTTGTTCCCGGCCACGATGGCCCACTGGGTCGACACCACCCTGGCGCTGAGCGCCGCTCCGGCTTCGGTGGTGATCGGCGTGTCTTCCTTCCAGGACTTCCTGGGGTGCAGCGACGAGCAGGTCGAGGCGGCGCGCAGGACCGGTTCGCTCCAGGAAGCGGCATTCGCACCGCTGGCTGGGCTGGCCGGGCTGCCCGGGGCAGCCCGGCTGGTGGGTGGGCCGGCCCAGACGTACGACTCGGCCGCCCTTGCCGAGTACCAGGCATCGCCCGGTGACCGCGGCCTCGTGCCATCTCCCGACGTCGCCGACCCGACGGCCATCGCCCGCCAGCTGGACTTCTACCGTCCCCAACTGCAGCGAGGCATCTACTGCGATCACAATGCCGTGGCCATCGGTGACACGGCGAGGAACCTGCTGGCCCGCGGCATCGACGTGCTCGTGGTGTCACTCCCGATCAGCCCGGCGATGGCCGAGCTGCACGATGCCGGCCGGGCCGGCCACCAGATGGCCATCGACAGCTACCGCCGGGCCGCCACCGACGCCGGCGGCAGGTGGTTGGACCTGACCGATCTGCTCGACGAGGGCCACTTCATCGACCTCACCCACGCCACCGCCACCGGCCGGGACCTCATCACCGACGCCACCATCTCCGCGCTCATGGGGTGAAGGGTCGGAGCGTGTCACCGCTGGCGGGCGGGGTCAATCGGCGCGGCACGCGGCGAGAGCGGCGGCGATGAGTGCATCGGTACGGGGGTCGCTGCCCAGACCGGTGGTCATCTTGTTCATCACGTAGCCGAAGCCCAGCCCCGACTCCGGGTCGGCGAAACCGACGGAACCCCCGGCGCCGTAATGGCCGAAGCCCCGCGTGCCGGCGAAGCCGAACAGGTCACAGTCGAGACCGAACCCGAGCCCGAAGGCCGTTTCCATCTGGAGGCAGGCATCGAGGCCTCGACTGCGCTCGCGACGGGCCAGTTCCATCGTGTCGACGCCGAACAACCTGACCCCGTCGACCTCACCGATGCACGCGGCGTACATGCGGGCCAGGGAACCAGCGTTGGTGATGCCGTTGGCCGCCGGCATCTCGGTGGCATGGACCTGACGGGTGTTGAACGGCGAGTCCTCCCCCAGGGCGATCAACGCGCCGTTCATGAACAACGCCCGGAACCCCAACGTGCCCGGGCCGGCGACCTGGAGCATCTGCGCGATCTCGGCCGGGTCGGTGGGGGGATCACCCGGGATCAGGGGAGCCACGCGCGCTTCCTCGGATTCGGGCAGGCCGATCCAGAAGTCGAGGCCCAGCGGCGTGGCGACCTCGTCGGCGAAGAACGCGCCAATGCTGCGACCGTCGACTCGACGCACCAGCTCGCCCGCCAGCCAGCCGTAGGTCAGGGCATGATATCCGTGGGTCGAGCCGGGCTCCCACAGCGGCGCCTGCGCGGCCAGCGCCTCGACCACGGGGCCGACCGCGCAGATCTGGTCGATGGACAGCATGGAGTCGACGGCCGGTATCCCGGCGCGGTGACTGAGCATCTGCTCGACGGTGACCTCGTCTTTGCCCCCGGCCGCGAACTCGGGCCAGTAGTTGCCGACCGGCGCCGCCGGATCGATCTGTCCGCGGTCGACCAGGATGGCCACACACGCGGCCGCTGCACCCTTGGTGGTGGAGAACACCAGCTGCAACGTGGTCTCGTCGTAGGGTCCGTCAACGGCCGAGCCCCCGGTGAGGTCCACCATCAGCTCACCATGGTGATAGACGGCCACACCCGCACCCACGTCGCCGTGTCGGGCGAAGTTGCTCTCGAAAGCGTCGCGAACGGGTTCGAATCCCGGGGCGACCGAACCTCGGATATCGGTCACCCGCCCTGGCCTCCCCGTACGAGGCCACCGGGACGGGCGCCGGTGTCGACCCCGCCGCGACGAGTGATCTGGCCACTGACGATGGTGTAGTCGTAGCCGGTCGCATCCTGGAGGAGCCGCCGCCCACCCGCCGGGAGATCGTGCGCCAGGGTCGGGCGGCCGAGCCGCAGATTGTCGTGGTCGATCACGTTGAGATCCGCCTTCTTGCCCACTTCGATGGTGCCCCGGTCGGTGAGACCGTACAGATGGGCCGTGTCGCGGGCCTGCTTGCGGACCACCCACTCGAGATCGAGCTTGGGGCCCCGGGTCCGGTCTCTGGTCCAGTGGGTCAACAGGTAGGTGGGGATCGAGGCATCGCAGATCATGCCGCAGTGGGCCCCTCCGTCGGACAGCCCCGACACCCCCTGAGGATGGAGCAACATCTCGCGGGTGGCATCACTGTTGCCGTAGCTGTAGTTGAACAACGGCATCATCATCATGGCTCGACCGGCATCGTCCATGAACATGTCGTAGAAGAAGTCGAACAGCTCGCGCCCGGCCGCCTCGGCCTGTGCCGCGGCCGACATCTCCGGACCGGGTTCGTAGTCGGGCGGGTCGCCCAGGCTGAACACCTTGTCGGGCATGAGGGCGAACAGGGCGTTGAGCCCGTCGAACAGCTTGGTCGGATCGGGGGGCAGGTCGTCCTCGGCCAGGATGGCGGCACGGACGGCCGGCTTGGCCATCTCGGCGATGAGCTCCGGGAAGGCCAGGTTGGCGGCCAACTCCACATACGTGGGGCGCTTGGTGAAGGGGTGATGCGTCTGGAGACCGACGATCATGCCGAAGGGACGGGCCGCCACCTGGGGGTACACCGCGGCGCCGCGGTCGACCGCCCGCAGGGACTCGTCCATCATCTCGCGCCAGAGATCGGGCTTGGCGTCGACCTGGGTCAGGGCGAACGACACGGGCTGGTCGAACTCGGCCGAGAGCCGACACATCCAGTCCATCTCCTTGGGCGGCGCGATGAGATCCATGCCGGCGGCACCGGCCGGGGCCAACTCGAACACCCCGCCGCCACCGTCACGCAGGGCCTGGCCCAACGCGAACAGCTCGTCCTCGGCCGCGAAGGTGCCGGGCACCGGCTCACCGTCGATGGCCTTGTGACCCAGAGTACGGCTGGTGCTGACGCCCAGAGCGCCCGCTTCGATGGCCTCTCGCACCAGGTCGGCCATGGCCGCGATGTCGTCGGCACCGGCCGGTTCGTTCTTGGCTCCCCGCTCCCCCATCACATAGCCCCGCACCGCACCGTGGGCGATCTGGGTTCCCACGTCGATGCTCAGCTCCCGCTGATCGAGCGCGTCGAGGTACTGCGGAAAGGACTCCCAACCCCAGGTGATGCCCTCACTCAGTGCCGAACCCGGGATGTCCTCCACTCCCTCCATCAACTGGATCAGCCACTCCTCGCTCCCGGGACGCACCGGTGCGAAGCCGACTCCGCAGTTGCCCATGACCACGGTGGTGACACCATGCCCCGACGAGGGATTGAGCTGGTCGTCCCACGTGACCTGGCCGTCGTAGTGGGTGTGGCAGTCGACGAAGCCCGGCGTGACGATACGATCGGTGGCATCGATCTCGGTGACAGCCTCACCCTCGAGCGATGGTCCCACCGCCACGATGACTCCGTTCGTCACGGCCACATCGGCTCGGCGCCGTTGGTCACCGGTGCCGTCGACGACGGTGCCGTGGCGGATGATCAGGTCGTACATGGGTCGCTCCCCGTTGGCCGTTGCCCCGACTCTAGAGCACCCCACGAGCCGGCTCTCAATGCGCGAAAGGGGCCGAAAGCGTCGTTCACCGGATGTTCACCTCGCGCGCGGCGCTCGTTCACCGGTGCGCGCCGGGGCCGACACCCGGCCCGTTTATCTTGCGCGACATGCATGAAACCCAAAACCGCACGACGCGAGTGCGCCGCCTGTCGGCGGTACTCGCCCTCCTCCTGAGCTTCGCACTCGTTGCGGCCGCCTGTGGCTCCAACGAGGACAACGGTGACACCAGCTCCGCCGACGACACCTCCAGTGCGACCGGCGCCATCAACATCTCCGGCAGCAGCACCGTCGAGCCCATTTCGGCACGCGCCGCCGAGCTCTTCAACGACGACGTCAACGGAGATGTCGAGATCACGGTCAGTGGACCGGGCACGGGCGACGGCTTCGCGGTGTTCTGTGAAGGCGAGACCGACATCTCCGACGCCAGCCGGGCCATCAAGGACGACGAAGCCGCCACGTGTGAGGCCAACGGCATCAACTACGTCGAACTGCTCGTCGCCTTCGATGGCATCGCCGTGTTGACCAGCCCCGACAACGACGCCGTCGACTGCCTCGCCTTCGCTGACCTCTATGCCCTCCTCGGCGCCGAGGCCCAGGACAACGCCAACTGGAGCGACGCCGATGCTGTCGCGGCCGAATTGGGTTCCACCGTGGCGCCCTATCCGGATGCTCCGCTGTTCGTCTCGGCACCAGGGACCGAGTCGGGCACCTACGACAGCTTCATCGAGATCGCCCTCGAGGACCTCGGCGCCGAACGCCTGGGGGAAGACGCCGAGACCTACATCCGTAGCGACTTCGCCGGGCAGGCCAACGACAACGTCATCATCGAGGGAATCGCGGGCAATGACGCCAGCCTGGGTTGGGTTGGCTTCGCCTTCGCCGACGGCGCCGGTGACGCCGTGAAGATCCTCGCCGTCAGCGAGGAGCCGGGCGGCGAGTGCGTGAGCCCCACCATCGAGACCATTGCCGACAGCAGCTATCCGGTGAGCCGACCGCTGTACATCTACGTCAACACCGACAAGCTTGCCGCGAATCCG
>JAOUEE010000162.1 GCA_029858875.1 Acidimicrobiia bacterium | reverse complement strand
CGCACACGGTGGCCAGAGCATCTGGCGTGGCGTGCTGGACGTCTGATCCCCGGCGGACTCAGATGAATGGCCGGCGATCGAGCACCAGGCGCAGCGGCTGTTCGCTCGACAGGGTTTCCGGGAGGGCGGCCTGCAGCTCGGCCAAGGCGCAGACCGACCCGAACAGCAGGTGGAGGTCCCCCGCCCCGTCGGCGTCGTCCAGCGCCAGAGTGGTGATCGATCCGACGATACGATCCGACAGCGCCGAGAGGATCTCCATGAGGCGGTCGGTCGCCAGCCCGGCGTCGAGCGTCGCCCGCCGGGCGCAGTAGATCGCGTCGATCTCGGCGAAGCCGGCGAAGTGGCCCCACGGGAAGGCCTGGTCGACGATCTGTGCGCAGGCGGTGGCAGCCAATGCTTCGGGGTGGGGGTGGGGCCGCCCCGCGTGCTGGTAGTTGAAGAGGTAGTGGAAGGTGCCGGCCAGCTGCGGGAACCGTGTGGTCCAGCCCGGCGCAGGGTCCAGATGGCCTCGTCTCCACAAGCCGGTGTCGGCGTCGCACTCTCGGTCCAGCCAGGTGAAGTACCGGTCGCTCCACGCGGGTTCCACTTCGCCGGCCAACAGCCTGGCCGCATGGATTCCGGCCCCCCGGTGGCTCTCCGTCCAGGGTGCGCCCCCCAGTCCAGACCGTCCAGGAACTGCTCCAGCGCACCCGGCGGATCGAGGTGGTCCAGGTCGCGCAGCCTGTGTGGGGGCGGTCGGCCGACCAATTCCAGGGCCGCAGCACAGTGGGCGGTGGTGTGGATCGGATGGTGGTCGCCGGCGCGCCACAGGCCCGTGGCCGGGTCCTGCATGGCCTCCAGCCGGTCGGCGCACCGGGACCACCGCTCGTCGGGCAGGTCGTCCCCGAGCGTGTAGGCCAAGTTGAGCGCGTCGGCGCACCCGTACGGCCCTGGCGCCGGGTGGTCGGGGCGTAGCCGGAACCCACCGTCGGCCTGCTCGCGTTCGGCGAGCAACCGCCAGATCCGTTCGATGAAGGGAACGAGATCGATCATCGTGGTCCGTTCGAGCTGCGCGGAGAGGGTGGGATTTGAACCCACGAACCGCCTTACGACAGTTACTTCCTTAGCAGGGAAGCGCCTTCAACCTGGCTCGGCCACCTCTCCAGTCGGGTCGAGATGCTATCCCGACCCGGGCTGCACGATACCGCGTGATCGACCGGGTCGTTCGGTGCGCGGCGCGTCGGTCGAGGCGATGGTGGGCCAGTTCGGACAGCCGGTGCGGCCCGGTGCCTCCAGTGCCTGAGTTCTCCACGCTGACCCACAAGGGGCGTTCTCGGAGGCCCCGCCGGACCAGGACCGCACCGGCGTCGTCGCGGTCGACCGAGCGGCGCCGCGGCGGAAGTGGGTCAGTCCTCGGCGTCGGGTGGGGCCGCGGTACTCGGACCGACCTGGGCGTTGAGCCATGCGTTGGCCGGTGAGGCGTCCCGCCAGATACCGGTGATGCGGCCCAGGGCCGCCCGAGTGGACAGCCACTTGCCCGACGGGCAGGTCTTGCCCACGAACAGGCCTTTGTGGCGCAGCAGCTCCACCCGGGGATGGTCCTTGGGGTAGCCCCGCGGCGCCGTCTTCAGCGCCGTGCCGCCGATCTCGTAGCCCGCGGCGCGCAGGTCGTCGACGATGGCCACCAGCGGTGGGCCCGTGTGGTCGTCGGCCACCGCCCGGAGGAATCGGTCGAGCTGGTCGCGGGCCATCATGTAATAGCCGCTGCCGACGAACAGGCCCTCGGCCGAGAATTGCACGTAGTAGCTCTCGCCGCCCTCCCCCTCGGTGACGGCGCCGATGGCAGTCTTGTAGGGCGTCTTGTCCTTCGAGAAGCGAACGTCCCGATAGGGCCGGAACACGTGAAGTGGCCCGAACTCGTCTTCCACCTCGGCCGACAGCGCCTCCATCGGAGCCCGCACCGACTCGTCGTAGACCGCCTTGTTGGCGCTCCAGAACGCCTTCGAGTTGTCGGACTCGAGTCCGACGTAGAAGTCGTGGGCCGCCGTGGGCCAACCGCGAAATGGCATGGCTCGAAACTAGCGTGCCGCCCGCCGACCATCTAGCGTAAGCAAGAACTTACCCATGGAGTCAGCCGTGAGCACCGTCGTCGTCCGCTACCGCACCCGATCGGATCGAGCCGACGAGAACCAGGCCCTCGTCGAGGCGGTGTTCGCCGAGCTGGCCGACACCGATCCGGGTGGGGTTCGCTACGCCACCTTCCGGTTGGCCGATGGCACCTTCGTGCACATCGCGGATGTGCAGGCCGACCCCAATCCGCTGGGCTCGGTCGACGCCTTCGCCCGCTTCCAGGCCGGGCTGGGCGATCGGTGCGAGGACGGCCAGGGCCCCGACCCCCAGGAAGCGGTTCTGGTCGGAGCCTACGGCTGGTTCGACTGAGCGATCAGCGGGTCATCCCGCCGGTCGCGGGACAGTCGTGGCCACGGTCGATAGCGTCGGGCCGATGACGCCTCCCGCCTGGCGGGTCGGCGATGTGACGGTCACCGCCATCGTCGAGCTCGACCTGCCCGCACCGTTCTCGATGCTGCTCCCGGACGCCACCCCTGATGTGGTGGCCGAGCAACGGTGGCTCGTGCCCCAGTGGGCCGTCGACACCGAGACGATGGTGCTGCGCATGCAGGCCCTGGTGATCGAGAGCGGCGATCGGCGCATCGTGGTCGACACCTGCATCGGCAACGACAAGTCCCGACCGGGGTTCGACTTCTTCTCCGACCTCCAGACCAGCTTTCTCGCCGATCTGAGCGCCGCCGGCTTCGCCCCCGACACCATCGACACGGTCACGTGCACCCACCTGCATGTCGACCACGTGGGGTGGAACACCCAGCTGGTGGACGGCGCCTGGGTACCGACCTTCACCAACGCTCGATACCTGTTCTCGCGCACCGAGTACGACCATTGGCTGGCCGAGTGCGACGGCGACCACATGCACGCCCGGCCCTTCCAGGACTCGGTCCGCCCGGTCGTCGATGCGGGCCTGGCCGAGTTCGTCGAGCCGCCCCACCAGCTCACCGACGAGGTGTCCTTGGTGCCGACCGTCGGCCACACGCCAGGGCATTGCAGCGTGTTGATCGAGTCGCACGGCCATCGGGCCACCATCACCGGCGACATGACCCATCACCCGATTCAGCTGGCCCGGCCCGAGCTGGCGTCGAGTGCCGACACCGATCAGGTGCGCTCCACCGCGACCCGCCGGACCTTCATCGCCGATGTCTGCGACACCGACATGCTGGTGATCGGCACGCACTTCGGCGAGCCGAGCGCTGGTCACCTGCGCCGCGTCGACGGTGCTGTTCGGTTCGTCCCCGCCGACTGATCTGCTCCGCATCACCAACATGGCCGCGATCACCAACATGGTGGTGCGGTGCGGCCGACCAACGGTCGTCGCACGACCGCATCGGGCGACGGTGCGGGCTCAGCCGGGCTCGGTGGCGGCGATCGAGGTGAGGTGTCGACTGAGAGGCAGGTCGTGCAGCGAGGCCGCTCCGTGGCGGCTGCTGACATAGGGGCTCCAGCGGGGTTGGTCCCCGCTAGGGCTGTCGCCCAGCACCGTGACCCGCTGAATGATGCGCTCGCCGTCGAAGTCATGCACCACGAAGTGTTGGGTGCATCGGTTGTCCCACATGGCGACCGTTCCCGGGGTCCAGCGGTATCGAACGGTGAAGCGCTCCTGCGTGGACCAGTCGCACAGGTAGCCCAGCAGCATCTCGCTCTCGCCGTGGCTCAGCTCGACGATGCGCCGGGTGAAGTGCTCGTTGACGAGCAGTGACCGCCGCCCCGTCTCGGGATGGGTTCTGACCACCGGATGGATCGTCTTCATCTGGGGCTTGCCGTGAGGGGTGGCGTCGTGCAGCGCGGTGAGGCCGGTCAGCAGGTCCTTCATCGGGTCGCTGAGCTCTTCGTAGGCCAGGTACTGGTTGGCCCACATGGTGTCGCCGCCCAGATCGGGGCACTGCACCATGTGCATGATCGACATGACCGACGGGTTGGGCAGGAAGGTGACATCGGTGTGCCACTCGTCGGCCACGCCGCCGGCGCTGGCCCGCAGCTCCACCATCTCGGGCGGGCCGCCCTCGGGTCCGGGCAGGTTGGGATGGATCTCCAGGTCGCCGAACTTGCGGCCCAGCGCGACGTGTCCGGCCCAGCTCAGCTGCTGGTCGGGGAAGAAAAGGACCAAGTGGTCGAGGAGCAGTCGGCGGATCTGGGCCACGTCGTCTCCGGTGGCCTTGTCGAGGTCGATTCCTCGGATCTCGGCCCCCAGGGCTCGACCGAGCGGATGGAGTGACAGGTCGGACATCGAGGCACCTCGTGGGGGGAGCGGCCGGGTCGGCCCGGGTGCCGAGCCCCGTCGCCGCGAACGGATCACTCCACGTTCGGAGCCCTGGCCGCTGCCGTCAAGTCCGTGCGATCAGCTGACAGCAAGTCGGCGCCTGGACGACGGGCCGATGGCCGCCTTCGTCCCGGCGGTGTGCCCGCCGTTCGCCGATTGCCCGCCAGCCCCGGCTCAGTGTGCATGAGCTTCGACCTCTCCGCCTGACGGCCGGGCCGAGCTTGGATCACCCGCCGGGGGTTTGGCGGAGGGAGGGGGATTCGAACCCCCGGGACCTTGCGGCCCGCTGGTTTTCAAGACCAGTGCATTCGTCCGCTCTGCCATCCCTCCGTTGGTGGAGGGTAGCCGAGGCGCGGTGCTTGTGGCCGGGGCGGAGGGAGGGGGCGGTGTTGTTGGGCTTCGCCGGAACCCCCGGGACCTTGCGGCCCGCTGGTTTTCAAGACCAGTGCATTCGTCCGCTCTGCCATCGGTTCGTTGGTGGAGGGTAGCCGAGGCGCGGTGCTTGTGGCCGGGGCGGAGGGAGGGGGCGGTGTTGTTGGGCTTCGCCGGAACCCCCGGGACCTTGCGGCCCGCTGGTTTTCAAGACCAGTGCATTCGTCCGCTCTGCCATCGGTTCGTTGGTGGAGGGTAGCCGAGGCGCGGTGCTTGTGGCCGAGGCGGCCGGGGCGGCGGGATGCATCGCGACAGCTGGACGCGTCTACGATGGGGATCGCGCTCGAATCGGAGTCGAGCCGTATTGCGGGGTGAACCAGTGGACCACGAGCTCTCGTGATGAACGATCGGCGCGGCGAGCCGCCGGGTGTCGATCCGGTCCTTCTCGTCATCGGAGCGGTGGCGGTGTGGGGCCTCATCCTCGTGGGCCTGATCGTCGCGGCAGTGGTCGTCGACGAGCCGGTCGAGGTGCTGGCCGAACGAGAGATCGTGGTCGAGCTGTCCGAGTTCGAGATCCACCCCGACATCATCGAGGTGGGTCCGGGAACCGACCTGACGTTCCGCATCGAGAACGTCGGCGAGAACCAGCACGACCTGCACATCTCCGACGAGATCGGAACCGAGCGCATCGAGCCCGGTGGCTCCGACGTCCTGGCCGCCGGCGTGGTCGAAGGGAGCTACGCGATCTGGTGCTCGATCAAGGGGCACCGTGAACAGGGCATGGAGGGCCGGGTCGAGCTGACCGACATCGCCCCGGCACTGCCGGGCGAAGCGGCATAGGCTGCCTGTCAAGACGTGGCGGTCCGCGATCCGCCGCACTATGGAGGGAACCACACATGAACATTTCCAGGAATCGATTGCTCGGCCTCGTTGTCGCAGTAGTGGTGCTGGCGCTGGCTGCCACCGCCTGCGGGAGCGACGACGACGCGGGCAGCGACGACTCGTCGTCGGAGACCACCACGGCGCCGGCTGGCGACGATGGCGGGGGCGGCGAGGGGTTCGCGGTGTCGTTGTTCGAATGGGGAGTCGATGCCCCGGCGACCGCGGCCGCCGGATCGCTCGAGATCACCGCGACCAACGACGGTGCCGAGACGCACGAACTGGTGATCGTGCGGGCCGATTCGCCCGATGATCTCGCCACCGACGACACCGGCAAGGTCGATGAAGCCGGTTTGGCCGAAGGGGACTTCATCGGCGAGATCGAGGAGTTCGAAGCCGAGACCAGTGAGACGGCGACGTTCGAGCTCGAGGCCGGCAACTACGTCCTGTTCTGCAACATCGTCGAAGAAGAGGCCGACGGCGCTTTCGAGAGCCACTTCCTAGAGGGCATGGTGACCACGCTCACCGTCAGCTGACCCCGATCGGTTGATCGCTGGGGGTTCGGTTCCGCCCAGGACCGGACCCCCACCGAGCCGCGCGCCTGGCGAAGTCTGTCCACCTCGGGCCGCCGCTTCCCGTTCGCGCCCGCCCGGCGTACGATCGGGAACAGATCCGAGGAGAGCCACATGACCGATACGCGGGCCCCAGCCCACAAGGCGACGTTCAAGTCCTTCGCAGAGTCCACGCAGGAGGACTGGGCCAAGATCGTGCCCCAGTTGGCCGTCACCCAGAGTCTGGTGGCCGATCGGGTTCTCGACCTGTTGGGCCATCTCGAACACGACCACGGCGGGTTTCCGGTGAGCCGACTCGAGCACAGCCTCCAGACCGCCACCCGGGCCGAGCGCGACGGACGCGACGACGAGTACATCGTGTGCGCGCTCATCCACGACATCGGCGACACCCTGGCTCCCTACAACCACCCGGCCATCGCCGCCGACATCCTGCAGCCGTTCGCGTCCGAGGCCAACCACTGGATGGTCGAGCACCACGGCATCTTCCAGGGCTACTACTTCTGGCATCACATCGGCCTCGATCGCAACGCACGCGACGCCCACGCCGATTCGCCGTACTTCGAGTACACCCAGGAGTTCTGCGCCAAGTACGACCAGGTCGCCTTCGACGACCAGTACGACAGCGAGCCGCTCGAGCACTTCGAGCCGCTGGTTCGCCAGTACTTCGCCCCCCGCTGGTGATCCTCACCGTCCGCTGAGGCGGCCGTCGGCCCCCTGAGCGGAGCCCACACGACCTCGACGTCTACAGTCGCACCCCGATGCTCCTCTCCGATCGCACCATCCGCGAAGCCCTCGATGCCGGCCGAATCGCCATCGAACCCTTCGATCCGTCTTGCGTGCAGCCCTCGTCGGTCGACCTGCACCTCGATCACCGCTTCCTGGTGTTCCGCAACCACACCCGCCCGGTGATCGACGTCCGGGAGGACCTCAGCGACCTCACCGAGAGCGTCGAGGCCAGCGAGGACCATCCGTTCATCCTCCACCCCGGCGAGTTCGTGCTGGGGTCCACCCTCGAGCGGGTGGCCCTGCCCGACGATCTGGTGGCTCGGCTCGAAGGCAAGAGCAGCCTCGGTCGCCTCGGCTTGCTCATCCACTCCACCGCCGGGTTCGTGGACGCCGGGTGGGACGGTCAGCTCACCCTCGAGCTCTCCAACGTGGCCAACCTGCCCATCACGTTGTACCCGGAGATGAAGATCGGACAGATCTCCTTCGTGCAGATGACCACGGCGGCCGACAACCCCTACGGGTCCACGGCGGTCGGATCGAAGTACCAGGGCCAGAAGGGCCCCCGCCCCAGTCGGTACTGGGAGAACTTTCCCACCTGATCCGGGCCGGTCCGGTTCCGGGGGTCAGGCGTTGTCGGATCGGGCCTCGAACAAGCGGTGCTTGTTCTCCCAGGGAAACGGCGTGGCCGGCTCGGGAGCGCCCAGCAGTGCACAGAACGGCGCCCACTCCGGCCGTTGCGTGATGTCGACCTCGATGAAGTCGTCGCGCCCGTCGAAGTACTCGCGCACACCCTGCACGTGACGCTTCCACTGGCGACGCCATCGCTTCTCGTCCACCACCAGGAAGGCGCCGTCGTACTCGCCCGCGGCCTTGCGGCGGATGTTGTTCTCCACGTGTCGCCGGCGACTGTCGATCCAGTCGTCGAGGGGCCGGACGGTCAGGACGAACCGGCTACCGGGGTACTGCTCGTCCAGGAGCGCGTAGTTCTTGGCCAACACCTCGATGTCGGAGAAGGCGTCGTATACCGGATCGAGTCGGGTCAACAGGGGCTCATCGGCCGCGATGGACTGCTCGATCTCCATCCGGATGGGAGGTCCGCCCCAGTGCAGGCTGGTGTAGCCGAGGATGGTCATGGCTTCGTGGAACGACGACGTCCCGGTCTTGTTCAAGCCGATGCCGAACACGCGCGCCCGATCGGGGGCGCCGCCCGCCCGTAGGTGCTCAACCGGCATGGGCCCACTCCTCCAGCTCTGCCGGTGAGGTGTAGCCGGCTCGCACCATCGTTTCGCCGGCGGTCTCCACGAACACGCGCCGTCGCTCACCGTCCCAGCCCAGCCAGTCATCGTCGCCGGGGCGGGCCGGCTCGCCCTTCCAGCTCGAGTTGATCCGCTTCTTCCCGAAGAACCGGGCCGACCCGGGATGCGGGTCGAGCCCCAGGAACTGCTGGACGGCCGCGAATCCCGACTCGGGGTCGGCGCTCAGCTCCTCGTTGCTCACGGTGAGGCAGCGGTCGGGATGGGCATCGCCGAAGTCCAGGGCCGACGCC
>JAOUEE010000538.1 GCA_029858875.1 Acidimicrobiia bacterium | reverse complement strand
CCAGATGAGCAAGCGGGCGGCCACCAGCGACCTGATCGTCTACGTCAACATCAACCTGGTGGCGATGGACGGGGGTTGGAAGTCGACCGCCACCGGGCTGTCGGGCTACCAGAGCCTGCGCCACCACCACAACGTGGACACCATGCGCAAGAGCCGCTCGTTCATGGACCGCCACAAGTCCGAGCTCCATCACAGCAACTGGCGGATGGGCGAGGTCATCCGCGACGCCGGCGTGGCCATCTTCCAGATCGAGACCACCGTCAACAACAACACGTTCGGGTCCGACGGCCCGCTGTCGATGCTGCAGAAGCGGGAATGGGAGTGGAACCCCCTCGACCGGGCCGCCTTCGTCGGCATGCAGAAGGGTCTCCAGGCCATGCCGGCCCGGGCCCGACGCAAGGCGTTCGGCTCGTGGCTGGCGCCCTACGAGATGACGTCGGTGCAGGCCGGTGAGGTCGACGCGGTCCACGAGGTGACGACCGAGCACGTGTTCCGCCAACACCTGGTCCCGGTGGAGGGTCAAACCGACGTGCTCACCATGGGCCTGCCCTACATCTGCCCGTACAACGTCAACTCGATCATGAACCCCATCCTCGTGATGTGCCTGGGGCTGGGCTATTTCTTCAACCTCTACCGGGGCAAGCCTCCGGTGCGCGAGGGCGGGGTGCTCATCATGAGCCATCCCACGCCGTGGGCGTTCCATCCGGTTCACCACCCGAGCTACATCGACTTCTTCGAGCAGGTCCTGGCCGACACCACCGACCCGATCGAGATCGAGCGCAGGTACGAGAAGCAGTTCGCCGAGGACGAGTGGTACCGCCACCTCTACCGCACGTCACACGCCTACCACGGCGTACATCCCTTCTACATGTGGTACTGGGGGGCCCATGCGCTCCAGTGGCTGGGTCAGGTCATCATCGTGGGCGGCGACACCAAGGCGGTCCGGCGGTTGGGCTTCCGGCCCGCCTCGACGCTGGCCGACGCACTCGAGATGGCCTCCGACGTGGTCGGCTCGCAGCCCACCATCACCCACCTGCACAACCCGCCGATCCTGATGGCCGACGTGCGATGACCCGCCTCCGCTCCCCGCTTCCGGGCCTCGGTTTTCCCTACCGCGCCGGCACCACGCCGGTGGGGGTCGAGCCAGCGCCGTCTCGACGTCGGTTGGGCGCCGACTTCGACACCGACTGGGCCCGGCGACCATCGGCCCGGCTGGCGCGAGCCGCGATGGTCGAAGGACTGATGCGACCCGCCGTGGCCGCACTGGCCGCGCCCCGCCGTCGGGGCATGGACCGCCTCGACCAACTCGAGGGACCGGTGCTGTTCGCGGCCAACCATCACAGTCATCTCGACACACCGGTGTTGATCACCTCGATTCCCGTCCGGTTCCGCCGCGAGCTGGTGGTCGGCGCCGCGGCCGACTACTTCTTCGGCAACCACCTCACCGGAGCGCTCTCTGCGCTGACCATCGGTGCCATACCCATCGAACGCACCAAGGTGGGGCGCCGGTCCGCCGATCTGGCTGCCGCGCTCATCGACGAGGGCCACAGCATGCTGCTCTACCCGGAAGGGGGCCGCAGCCCCGATGGCTGGGGCCAGCCGTTCCGGGGTGGGGCCGCCTACCTGGCGTCGCGTTGCTCGGTCCCGGTGATTCCGGTCCACATCGAAGGCACCGGCGCGATCCTGCCCAAGGGCCGAAGCCGACCGCGCCCCACGAGCACGACGGTCACGTTCGGGTCGCCTCTCGCCCCCGACGAGGGAGAGCGGTCGGCCCGATTCGCGACCCGTCTGGAGGTGGCCGTCGCCCAGCTGGCCGACGAGGCGACCAGCGACTGGTACGGCGCCCGGCGACGGGCGCACGCCGGCGCCACCCCTTCGCTGCACGGTCCCGAGACCGGCGCCTGGCGGCGAGTCTGGGCGCTGGGCGACCGCAGCACCCGCCGTCGCCGAACCAGGCGGAGCTGGCCCGAGCTCTGACGCCCCGGGGTTCCTGGGCCGGTCAGCGCCCCGGTGCGCAGGCGGCGATGGCCTCGGCCTCCGTCGCCACCACCTCAGCGGTGGGGGCCG
>JAOUEE010000006.1 GCA_029858875.1 Acidimicrobiia bacterium | reverse complement strand
CACCACCGTCGACGCCGACGGGCAGACCACCTATCACTTCTGAGTGGCCCGCTCGCCCTCGCTCCACCGTGGCTCGTCGGCGGCGGACCGCCACGGTTCACCCACCCGATCGACGGTGCTCATCCGAGGCACCGGTTCAGGTCGGGTCGAGGAATGCCGAGAGGAATCTCGGAAATTCGGTTGACAGGGGTGGCGACGCCCTGACTGAATGGACCCCTGCGGGGGCAACCGGCCCGCGTCAAGGTAAACGACCGATTCGAGCGCACTGATGACGACGATTCATCTGCATTCTTGCCATCAGGGCAATGCGGTGAACTCGCGCGCGGTGCGTCATGCCGTCACCGAGATCGGAACCACCACCTACCCGTGGCTCGTGACCGACATGGTGTTTGCCACCAAGCGCCAGCGGCTGAAGGACCATTCCGGTTAGCGATCGACAATCGCCTCCCCGGGACCGATCCCGAAGCCGCCGAGAAATCGGCGGCTTTTGTGCTTTTCGGAATCGGATTCCGAGCCCGACCCATCCACCCACCAGCGACAACAACCGACAACCAAGGAGATGGGGGCCCATGGGAACCCCGTTGAGACTCATCGAAACCGAAGCCATCTGGGAAGCAGACGCGACGTGCCGCACCGAAGGGGTGCCCACCGGACTCTTCTTCTCCGAGGATCTCGGCGACATCGCCCGGGCCAAGGCCATCTGCGCCGGCTGCCCGGTGCTGGCTCCGTGCCTGGAGTCGGCCCTCGAGCGGCGCGAGCCGTGGGGCGTGTGGGGCGGACAGCTGTTCCTGAACGGCAAGATGCTGGCGACCAAGCGTCGTCGGGGTCGTCCGCCCAAGAACCCCCGACCCGAGGACCAGCTCCCGATGGTGCCGATTCCCGCTCATCTGGTGGAGCTGGCGACCGCCTGATCCACCACTGACCCGCAACACCCACGGGAAGGGGACGACTCGTGGGTCCCGATGACGGTTCGAGGTGACGTTCACCGAGCCTCGGCCTGTCCCCATCGAGGATGGGCCGGTCCCGACCAACCCGAGTCGGGGCCGGCCCTGCGGGGTCGGGAGCCGTGGGGGAATCCCGCGTGGCATTCGGGGGTTCACTGGGTGACACTGGTACCCGATCGAGGATCCGCTCATGTCCCCTTCCCGCCGTCGCATCGCCGCCATCGCCATCGTCGTGGCCTTCGTCGCGGCTGGGTGCGGCAGTGATGGGACCCCCGAGATCTCTCTCGGCGAGGACACCGAGACCCTGGGTGTGGGCACCGCTTCCCCCGATGACCTGCCCGGCCCGACCGGCACCGACGACGTGTTCGTCACCGCCTATCGGGACTTCAACGGCGGCGAACAGTCGCTGGCCGACGTGGCCGAGGGAAGGCCCGTCGTGCTCAACTTCTTCGCCTCCTGGTGTCCGACCTGCGTGGCCGAGATGCCCGACTTCGAGGCGGTCAACCAGCAGCTGTCCGATCAGGTGCAGCTCGTGGGTCTGGCCACCGAGGATGCGCCGGGCGACGCGCTGGCCCTGGCCGGCCGCACCGGAGTCACCTACCCGCTGGGCCTCGACCCGGCCGGTGCGTTCTTCCGCGTGTTCCAGGGATTGGGCATGCCCACCACCGCCTTCCTCACCGCCGAAGGCGAGGTGGCCCATGTGTTCACCGGTCAGCTCAGCGACGACGCCCTGGTCGACAGGATCGAAGAGTTCCTGCTGTAGGCCATGTTCGACGTCGCCCTGACCCCCGCGTTCGCCCTCGGGCTCATCGCCGCCTTCAATCCGTGCGGATTCGCCATGTTGCCCACCTATCTGGCGTACTTCATGGGGCTCGAGGACGACACCGACGATCCCTCGGTGGCCGGCAACGTGGCCCGCGGGCTCACCGTCGGCGCGGTGATGACGCTCGGCTTCGTGGCCGTGTTCGGCACGTTCGGGTTCGTGACCAGCCACCTGGTGTCGCAGAGCGTCATCTCCGAGTACCTCCCCTGGTTCACGATCGTGGTCGGGATCTTGATGGTGCCGCTCGGCATCGCCATGTTGTTCGGGTTCGAGCTCAACCTCCGGCTGCCGCGGATGAACAGAGGCACCGGCAGCCGTCAGCTGCGGTCGGTGTTCGTCTTCGGGGTCTCCTACGCCGTGGTCTCACTCGGGTGCACTGCGCCGCTGTTCCTCATCACCGTTGTAGGTTCCTTCACCCGCGAAGGGGTCGTCGGTGGAATGCTCACCTACCTCGCGTACGCCTTCGGCATGGGGTCCGTGATCGTGTTCCTGACCGTCGCCCTGGCCATGGCGCGTGGCGGAATCGCCCGGAACCTTCGGCGCGTCCTGCCCTACGTGAACCGGGTATCGGGAGGCCTGCTGGTGGTGGCCGGGGTGTACCTCACCCTGTACGGCTGGTGGGAGGTTCGGGTGCTGCGCGATCCCATCAACACTCCCGAGAACCGAGCCCAGAAGTGGTTCACCGATTTCCAGACCTCCATCAGCCGATGGATCTCCGATGTGGGCCCCGGACGAGTCGGCCTCGTCCTGCTGGGCACGGTCACGGTGATGGTCGTGGCCACCCAGCTCTATCGCCGGAGCCGACCGTCGGTGCAGCGCTGAGCTGCTGGCCGAGTAGGTTGCCCGGGCATGCTCGATGAGGTCCTGGCCCGCCCCGATGTGACCGAGGAGGTCGAGCTCGGATCCGATGTGGGGTTGATGGCCATCCATGGCGGTGGCCTGGAACGGACCACCGATGTGGTGGCCCGGGAGGTGGCCGACCGGATCGGCGGCTCGTACTACGGCGTGCTCTTTCCCGACGACGCCGACATCGACGACCATCCGCCGTCCACCGCGTTCGATCCGAAGCACTCGCCGGCGCTGCAGTCCTTCTTCGAGCGGGTGGACACGGTGGTGTCGCTCCATGGCTACGGCCGTCGCCACCTGCGCTATTCGGTGTTGCTCGGCGGCCGCAACCGTGCGTTGGCCGACCATGTGGCCCGTGCGGCCCGTCCCCGCCTGACCGACTACGACTTCGTCACCGACCTGGCCCGCATCCCCCGGGCCCTGCGCGGCCAGCACCCCCGGAACCCGGTCAATCGGCCGGCCAACGCCGGGGTGCAGATCGAGCTGCCGCCGTCGATTCGCTGGCACTGGGATCACCGCGACTGGTCCGACTCACCCGGGGTCGGACGGGCACCCCAGCTGAGTCACCTGGTGGATGGCCTTGCCTCGGCTCTCTCCACCTGGTCGACCCGTCCTCGCTGAGCGGTCACGGCGCCAGGCGCTGGATCACCCACACGTCGCCCGCTCGCCGGTACCGCACCCGATCGTGGAGCCGGCTGGGCCGGCCCTGCCAGAACTCGATGGTTCGCGGCACGATCCGGTAGCCGCCCCAGTGGGGCGGGCGCGGCACCGTGTCCGGGTAGCGGTGGTCCGCGTCCTCCCATGCCTGTTCCAGCGCGGCCCGATCGGGTAGTGGCTCGGACTGATCCGATGCCCAGGCGCCCAGCTGACTTCCCCGCGGACGCGAACCGAAGTAGTCGTCGGACTCCTGCGCACTGACTCGTTGCACCGCTCCGCGCACCCGCACCTGCCGGTGCAGCGGGAGCCAGGCGAACGTGGCCGCGGCGGCGGGCACGGCCTCCAGTTGGCGACCCTTGATGGAGTTGTAGTTGGTGTAGAAGACGAAGCCGTCCGCGTCGACCGAGCGGAGCAGCACCACCCGCGCGTCGGGGCTGCCGTCGGCATCCACCGACGACACCACCATCGCGTGCGGTTCGGCCAGCTCGGCGGCCCAGGCCGCCTCGAGCCACTGGTCGAACTGCACGATCGGGTCGGCATGGACATCGCTCACATCGAGGCCGGTCGTCTCGTAGTCCGAGCGCATCGAGCTGAGATCGGGCGTCATCTCCGCAGTGAAACCGCCGCAGCGCCGTCCGTCCACCCGGGCCCGACGCCGGCCACTCCCGTAGGATGGGTCGGTGGCCATGCTTCGCCTCTTCGCTTCGGTACGGGTGGCGGCCGGTACTGGTCGCATTACCGTGCCGGGGGCCACCGTGGGTGAGGTGATCCAGGCGGCCATCGACGAGTACGGCGCCGACTTCGCCGCTCAGGTGCAGCAGTGTCGCGTCTGGGTCGACGGGGAGCCGGGCGAATGGACCGACCCGGTCACCGACCGCTCCGAAGTCGCGTTGCTGCCCCCGGTGTCGGGCGGCTGAGTGCGCAGGCTGGATTCGGGCCGATCGGCGCCGACAGGAGCACCGCCGACGGCCGAGTGGGTCGTAGGATTGACCGACGCCACCGACAGGACGCTGCATGATCGCTGATCTCGAACAGGTGACCGCACCCGGCTATCTGGCCGATCTGGCCAAGCGGAGCATCGACGACGTGCGCTCGATGCGGTCCGACTGCCAGGGCCTGGAGAACGGTCTGTCGTACGTTCGGCGTCTGGCCCAGGGTCGCATCGACATCGTCGGGGGCGAGCTGGCCCGGCGACGCGGCGGATCGCGCTCCGACAGCGTGGCCGATCTCCTGTCCCGTCTGCCCGAGGATCTGTCGGAGGGGTACGGGGCATCGAGCTCGACCGTCGCCCGGCCGCCGCAGAGCATGGACCACACCGACTCGGCCGACGAGCTGGAGGATCTGCTCAACCAGATCCTGCCCGCGTCCGCCCTCGGCGGCCTGGCCGACCGCGACGACCGGTCACTGCGTGGGCTGCTGGACCGGCTCCAGGAGTTCGAGCACAGCGTCAGCGAGTCGCGCCGGACGCTGCACGGGCTGATCGATCATCTCCAGGCCGAGATCACCCGCCGGTACACCACCGGCGAGGCGTCGGTGGACTCCCTCCTGTCCTGACGGGCGGTAACCGTCTCCTAGGGCGGCGACCCTGTCGGGCATCGCGTCCTGGCCTGCGCCCCGTCCTGATCCCCGCAGTGGCGCGCGCCGGCCTCGGTCGGCTGGAATGGCCTGCCTGTCGTCGATGTTGGATGCGCTGTGCGTCGATTAGCCGTTCTCTCACTGCACACCTCGCCGCTGAGCCAGCCGGGTCAGGGCGATGCCGGTGGCATGAACGTGTACGTCCGCGAGCTGGTGTCGGCGCTGGCCCAGGCCGGTGTCGACAGCACCGTCTATGTGCGCCGGGCCAGCGACGAGGTCGACGATCTCGTCGAGGTGGAGCCGGGCTTTCGCGTCGTCCAGGTCCCGGCCGGTCCTGGTGACCTGACCAAGGACGATCTGCCCGCGATCATCGACCAGTACACCAAGTGGGTGCTCGATCACGTGCGGGGGGCCGACGTCGATGCCATTCATGCCAACTACTGGCTATCGGGCGTGGCCGGTCATCGCATCAAGCACGAGCTCGATCTGCCCCTGGTGTCGACCTTCCACACCTTGGCTCGGGCCAAGGCCGAGACAGGCGATCCCGAGCCTCGGCGACGCATCGATGCCGAGATCGACGTCATCGCGTGCAGCGATGCCATCCTCGCCAACTCGCCCGCCGAGCGTGACCAGCTGATCCGCCTCTACGGCGCCGTGCCCGACCGCATAGAGATCGTGCCGCCGGGTGTGGATCACGCCTTCTTCTCGCCGGGCGATCAGGCCGGCGCCCGGGCCGCCCTGGACCTGGCACCGGGTCCGCTGCTCCTGTTCGCCGGACGCATCCAGCCGCTGAAAGGCCTCGACATCGCCGTGCGCGCGCTGGCGGCACTCGACCGCGACGACGTGAGGCTGCTCGCCGTCGGCGGTGCCTCGGGTGCAGCCGGTCGAGCCGAGGTCGCCCGGGTGCGGGCCCTCATCGACGAGCTCGACCTGGTCTCGCGGGTGCAGTTCGTCCCGCCCCAGCCCCACCACCTGTTGTCCACCTTCTACCGGGCTGCCGATGCCCTGCTCATGCCCAGCCGGTCGGAGTCGTTCGGGTTGGTGGCCCTCGAGGCGGCCGCGTGCGGTCTTCCGGTGGTCGCAGCTGATGTCGGTGGACTGCGAACGCTCGTCGACGACGGCGTCACCGGCTATCTCGTCGATGACCGCGACCCCCGGGCCTACGCCGACGCGTTGGCCCGGATCCTGAACGATCCCGGTCACGCCGCCGGACTGGGTGGGGCCGGCGCCGAGATGGCCCGCCGGTACACGTGGTCGACCACCGCGGCGCGACTGCGTCGGTTGTACGAGGATCTCAGCCTCCGTACGCCGGTGGCGTGCGCGGCCGGCTGAGGCCGATGGACCGACCGCCCACGCCCGCACAACAGGACGCCGCTCGAAAGACCCTGGTGGCGTGGCTCCAGACGACCCTGCGGGACAACCCGGTGGTCGATGGTGCCGGTCCCGACACCGAGGAGCCCGAACGGCGCTGGTACCTCCGGGTCCGGGGGGAGGACAAGGACGTGTTCACCATCTGGTTCACGCTCGATCAGCGCACCCTCGCTTACGAGAGCTACGTCCTGGCTGCGCCCGAGGAGAACCAGGCCGCCGTCTACGAGCAGCTCCTGCGACGCAATCGGGGGCTGTACGGTCCCTCGTTCAGCATTGGATCGGAGGACGCGATCTTCCTCACCGGGCGCATGGACCTGGACCATGTCGACGACGAGTCGCTCGATCATCTGCTGGGCACGATCTACGCCACCGTCGAGCAGTCGTTCCGAGCATTGCTGCGTCTGGGATTCGCCACCCGGCTGGCGGCCGCCGAGCGCGGGTCGGGGTGATCCTGATCGATCGGCGCCGACTCCACCGGGCGTCAGTACTTCTCATTGTCTTTCAAGATCATTCGCGGTATCGTCACCCCGAGCCCGGGCGACGGTGAAGTTGGGTCCGATCGGGGAAGTGCGGATCTTCCGAAACCGTCACCCGGGCTCTCCCCGTTCCCAGGGGTCCTGTCGGTTCCGGTGACCGAGCCCACCCGTCCACCCCTGGTGCTGATCTTCGCCGTCACCGCCACCGCGCTGATGTCGAATTCGCTCATCACCGCCATCACGCCCGACATCATCGACGACTTCGGCCTGGCCGACGGTCAGGTCGGCATCCTGGTGGCCTCGGCGTCGGTGGCGGGCATCGTGGTCGCGCCGCTCATCGGTTTCCTGGCCGATCGCCATGGTCGCCGTCGGGTCCTGCTTCCGTGCCTCGTGGTATACGGCGTGTTCAGCGTGCTGGGTGGGCTGGCCCCCACGTTCGAGCTCCTGCTCACCGCACGCGTCCTCCAGGGGCTGGGTTCGGCCGGCCTCATAAACCTGTCGGTGGTACTGATCGCCGACAACTTCGACGGCGAGGAGCGGGCCCGGCTCATCGGCGTCAACTCGGCCGTGCTCACCGCATCGTTGGCCGTGTACCCGACCCTCGGCGGACTGCTGGCCGATCAGTGGGACTGGCGAGTGGCGTTCGCGCCCTACGCCGCGACACTCGTCGTGGCCGGCTTCGCCTGGCGCTACCTGGTCGACACCGCGCCAAGGGTGGAGGCTCCCTACGTCGATCAGTTGCGGGCGGCCATCGCGGAGGCCCGGCGGCCCATCATCGGCGCCACGATGGTGCTGGCCCTGGTGACGTTCGTGCTCATCTTCGGGGTGTTCCTGGCGGCGATGGCCATCCATCTGGAGAACGAGTTCGGTCTGGGTCCATCGGCGCGGGGGATGATCTACGCCGTGCCCGCGGTGGTGTCCACGCTGACGGCGCTGTCGTTGGGTCGTCTGCGACGGCTGGTCGGCCCACCCACGCTCGTGCCGCTCGGGGTGGCGCTGTTCGGCGTGGCCTTCCTGGCCATCGGTCTCACCGGATCGCTGGCCGTGCTGATCGTCGCGGTGGCCGTGTACGGCGTGGGTGAGGGCATCAGCATTCCCACGCTCCAGGACGTGGCCGCGGGCCGATCGGCACCGTCGCTGCGGGGTGCGATCGTGGCCATCTGGACCGGATTCGCGCGGACCGGGCAGGTGGTGGGGCCCCTGCTGGCCGGTGTGGCCATCGACGAGCTCGGCACGGCCGAGACCTTCGTGATCGCCGCGATCGGTGCGCTCGGGGTGGCGGCGCTGGTGGCGATCACCCGTCCTTACCGCTCGATGGCGCTGGCCTGAACCTCGGTAGCCCCCCGACCGCGCTGGAGTATTGCGGTTGTGTTACGGTCACGCTCCGTGCGCCGCCTTCGTCTCCCCGCCATCGTGCTCGCCGCCGCTTTGGTGCTGAGCGTGGCGCCAGTACTCGGCGACAGCTCGGACACCAAGGCCGAGCGTGAACGTGTCCGCCAGGGTGCGGCTGCCGTCGCCGCCGAGCTCGATCCGCTCATGGCCGAGGACGCCGAGCTGGAGGAGGCGGTCGCCGCCCTCACCGCCGAG
Source organism: Acidimicrobiia bacterium (assembly GCA_029858875.1). GTDB lineage: Bacteria > Actinomycetota > Acidimicrobiia > Acidimicrobiales > SHLQ01 > JAOUEE01. The sequence continues at coordinate 23,165 of JAOUEE010000006.1, read as the reverse complement.
GTCGATGCCCAGCAGGCCAAGGTCGACGCCGTTCGGGTCGCCATCACCGCGGCCGAAGCCCGTCAGGCCGAGCTCGAGATCGAGATCGGGGTCACCGAGGCCGATCAGGCGGCCATCATGGCGCGGGTGCGCGATCGGGCGGTGGCCGAGTTCGTCGGCACCGGTTCCGACGACGTCGACGCCTACTGGTCGGCTCCCGACCTCAACCTCGCCACCCGCCAGCGCGGCCTCACCGACAACGTGATCGATTCCGAGGTCGATGCGGTCGACGCCCTACGCGGGGTGGAGAGCCGCCTGGAAGGGCTGGTCGCCGAGCAGGAAGCGACCCGCGCCCAGTTGGTCGAGCTCGAGGGCGAGCGCGAGGCCCGCCTCGGCGACCTGTCCGCGGCACTCGTCGAGCAGGAGCGACTGCAGGCGGCGCTCGATGCCCGGATAGCCGAGTTCGTGGCCGAGGCCGATGCACTGGCCGCCGAAGAGGAGGCGCTCACCGCCCTGCTTCGCCGTCAGTTGTCCGATGAAGAAGCGGCGGCGGCGGCCGCCGCCGCAGCAGCCGAAGCGGTCAGCACACCGGCCAGCTCCGGTGGCGGCGCCACCGGCGGCAGTGGGGGAGCACCTCCGCCGAGCAATCCCGGCGCCCAGTTGTCGTGGCCGGCCAGTGGCGTGGTGACGTCGGGCTTCGGGCCACGCTGGGGTCGCATGCACCAGGGCATCGACATCGCCGCGGCCTCCGGCACTCCCGTCTATGCCGCCGCCGCAGGTACCGTCATCACTGCCGGATACAACGGCGGCTACGGGAACTGGGTGGTCATCGACCACGGCTCGGGCATGAGCACCGTGTACGCCCACCACAGCCAACTCAGCGTCAGTGCCGGCCAGCGAGTGAGTGCCGGTTCTCAGGTGGGACTGATGGGCAGCACCGGCAACAGCACGGGTCCGCACGTGCACTTCGAAGTGCGCATCAACGGCACGCCCTACGATCCCATGGCCTACCTCTGATCCCCTGAACGCCATCCCGGCGAGGAGTCCCGTGCCCGTTCTACAGATCATCGGCGGCGGCAAGATGGGAGAGGCCCTGCTGGGTGGGCTGGTGGCCACCGGTTGGTGTGCGGCCACCGATCTGGTGGTGGTCGAGCCCGACGACGCTCGCCGGGATTCGATGGCCGCCGCTCATCCGGGCGTGCTGGCGGTGGACGGACCGGTGGCGTCCACCGATGCCATCCTCGCCGTGAAGCCCGACGTCGTGCCTGCCGCGCTGGGTGCGCTGCGCCAGGTGGGGCCCACCCGCGTGCTGTCCATCGCCGCGGGCGTGACCCTCGCTTCGATGGAGGCCGAGCTGGGCTCGGTCCCGGTGGTGCGAGCCATGCCCAACACCCCTGCGCTGATCGGCGCCGGCGCCGCCGCCATCGCCCCCGGAACCCTCGCCGGGTCCGAGGATCTGGACTGGGCCGAGGGCATCCTCGGCGCGGTCGGCATCGTGGTGCGGGTGGACGAGGCCCAGCTGGACGTCGTTACCGGCCTGTCCGGTTCGGGGCCGGCCTATGTCTTCGCCCTGGCCGAAGCCCTGATGGCCGCGGGCGAGTCCCAGGGGCTCGAGCCCGAGGTCGCCGTCGCGCTCACCGAGGCGACGTTGCTGGGCGCCGCTCGCCTTCTGGTCGAGAGCCACGAGCCGGCCGCGGTGTTGCGAGCCAACGTGACGTCGCCGGGGGGGACCACGGCGGCCGGTCTGGGTGTGCTGACCGAGGCGGACTTCGGCGACCTCATCGCTGCGGTCGTGGCCGCCGCGACGGCCCGGTCGGTGGAGCTGGGACAGACCGGGAAATGATCGGCACACCCGTTGGCGCGCGCCCCGCGCGCTCCCTAGGGTGACCCCCGGAGTGGAGCGAGGGGTGTTTCCGTGGTGAAGATCGAGTCCCGAGGCAGTTTCTTGACCGCGGCCGAGGTGGCCGCTCTCATGCGGGTCTCGACCATGACGGTGTACCGCCTCATCAAGGCCGGTGACCTGGCTGCGGTGCGGGTCGGCCGGTCGTACCGGATCAGCGAGGGTGATGTCGATCAGTACCTCGCGTCCCGCTACACCGAAGCCGGGTAGCGGCCACGCCCTCCCCGGCACCGGATCGGCTCTCCGGTGCCGCTACCGTCATCGCCGATGAGTGGCTTCGACACCGTCTCGTTCCTGAGCGACTACGGCACCGCCGATGAGTTCGTCGGCGTCTGCCACTCGGTCATCCGATCGATCGCCCCCCAGGTTCGGGTGATCGACGTGACCCATCAGATCCCCCGCCACGACGTCCGAGCGGGCGGGCTGGCCCTGGCCCGTAGCGCGCAGTACCTGGCGCCTGGCGTGGTGGTGGCCGTCGTCGACCCGGGGGTGGGTACCGATCGGCGAGCGGTGGCCATCGAGGTGGGAGGCGGTTCGTCGATCCTGGTGGGGCCCGACAACGGGCTGTTGGCCCCCGCCGTGGCCCTGGTCGGCGGCGCCACCGCTGCGGCCGTGCTGGACCAGACCGAGTACCACCTGCCGGCGCCGGGGCCCACGTTCGACGGTCGCGATCTGTTCTCGCCGGTGGCCGCTCATCTCTGCAACGGTGCCCCGCTCGGTGCTGTCGGCTCGGTGGTGGATGTGGCTACCTTGCTGCCCAGCGTGATTCCGGTGAGTGAGTCGGGCCCCGACGGCATCATTGGTGAGGTGCTGTGGGTGGATCACTTCGGCAACGGTCAACTCAACATCGATCCGGCCGAGCTGGACGAATGGGGGACGCGACTCCGCCTGGAGATCGACGGCGATGTCCGTGTCATCGATCGGGTGCGGTCCTTCGCCGATATTCCATCCGGTGGATTGGGCCTGCTGGTCGACAGCTACGGGATGCTGAGCATCGCCGTCGACCGGGGATCGGCGGCCGACGAGCTGGGCCTGGCCGGTGGTGTCGAGATCACCCTCGGTCGCATCGACGACGCCCGACGCGATCCCGCAGCGGTGTCGCCCGTCTCGCTTCGTCCCCGACAGGAGTAGCCATGCGTCCCGGTACCACCATCGTCATGGCGCTCCTGCTGGCGGCCATCCTCGGCGCCGCCGTCTACCAGCTGTTCTTCCAGATCCGCTGAGCATCCCGACCGCGCGGGTCCTCAGGGGCGAGCCAGGACCGCCGTGAACCAGTCGTGCACGCGACGGTGATGGCGTCGACTCAGCTCGGCATCCTCGAACATGTAGAAGCCGTGTGGCGCGTCGGGCAGCACGTGCAGATCCACCTCGTTCTCGTAGGCCGCCCAACGTGCGGCCAGCACCATGGTGTCGTCGAGGAGGTGATCGGCCGTGCCCACGGTCATGAGGGCGGGCGGCATGTCGGACAGGTCGGCGAACGCCGGTGAGACGGTCGGATCCCGTCGCTCGTCGTCGCTGCGCCCGGGCAGGTAGCACTCGGTGAAGAACACGATGCCCTCGGGGGACAGCATGTCGGCGCCGGTCGACGGCCGGATGCCCCGCTGGCTGGGCGATCGGCCCCAGTCGAATACGCCGAACACCAGATTGGCCCCCACGAATCGCTCGACGGCGCCGAGGTGATCGCGCACCCGGAGCAGGGTGATGGCCGCCATGTACCCGCCGGCGGATTCGCCGCCCGTGAGCAGTCGCGAGGTCCCGAACTCGGACCGGGCATGCTCGATGAGCCAGGCGGCCACCGTCTCGCCGTCCTCGGGGCCGGCCGGGTGGGGGTGCTCGGGGGCCAGGCGGTAGTCCACCGACACCACGGCCAGTTGGTGGCGGGTCATCAGATCGTGGTTGCCGGCATCGTTCATCGCCGGATCGCCGAGGATCATCCCGCCGCCGTGGAAGTGCAGGTAGACGCCACGGGGTGGGCCGTCGGGGACGAAGAGCCGACAGGGCACGCCGGCGATCTCCTGCTCGATGGCGTCGTCGCGCGGCTCTGCCAGTGCGCTCATGATGGCCCGCTGCTGGGCCACCCGGGCCTCGACACTCAGGTCGGGGTCCTGGGGGCGGTTCATGACCTCGGCTGCGGCGCTCGATGCCGTGCGCATCTCGGGGCGAAGGTCCTCGTACTCGTCGGGCCACAGCTGCACGATCACTCCCTTGCTGATTGGGAACCAGGTGGGCGCTGGATGGGCGCCCCTCTTCGTAGCACGACCGGTGGCCCCCGCCGTCAGGAGGTGTGACCCTCACGCCGGGACCAGGTCCGTCCGCGACGGCACACCGGCCGCCTGGTGTGGCCCCGGCATTGAACTGAGCCTGACCGGCGTCGTACGGTCGTGGGTGTCGACGACACCCAGGGGGACCCATGGGAAAGCTGCTCGTGTTCAGCAAGCCGGTCAGCGCCGAGCGTGAGGACGAGTACAACCGGTGGTACGACGACGTCCACCTGGCCGATGTGTGCAGCCTGGAGTCGGTCACCGGCGCCCGGCGTTTCAAGGTGTCCGACACCCAGATGTCCGTGATGGGCGCACCCGACTACGAGTACGTGGCCATCTACGACTTCACCGGGCCTCCCGATGCGGTGCTCGACGGATTGAGCGCAGGAGGCACCTCGTGGGAGATCAGCCCGGCTCTCGACACGGCCTCGGCGCGTCTCGTCGTTGTCGACGAGTACTGACCGCCCCGGCACGGGCGAACGGGACGTCAGATCGGCGTCCGTCCGGACCGCTTCAGGAGAGCGTCCCAGGGTCGCCGCCGGGCCCCCAGCGGAACCAGCCAGCCGAGGACCGTGCCCTTCACGCCGCCCTCGGCGCGGGTGAAACAGGCCCCGGCCGCCAGGAAGAGGCCAGTGGGGTCGACCGGTTGGTGACGGCCGCCGCTGAGATCCCACGCGTGCAGGTGCCACTCGGTGGCGGCGACGCCGGCGTGGAGGCCGGCGGTGACCGTTCCGAAGGGATAGCCGTACCGCCGGTCCCAGTCAGCCTGCACCCGGGTGAGGTAGTGCCGGGCCTGCTCGGCGAATTCGAGCGTGGCCGCGGCTCCGGACAGGGTCCGAAGGCCCGCCAGCTCCTCGTCATTGCGACGAGCCAGCTCGCCGGCGGGGAATGGCATATCGGTCTGTCCGGTCTCGGCCCGGTCGAGCCAGTGCTGGTACCAGCCGATGACCGCCCGCACGTGACGAGTGACATCGGCCGCGCTCCAGGCGCCGCAGGCCGGTTCGTCCCACCAGGTGTCGTCGCGATCCGCGGCCTGGGCCTCGACGGCCGCCACCCCCGCTTCGAACAAGCCGACGACCCGATCACTGCTCACCGTGGCGACCATGGCTCCATTCTGTCGCAGAACGTTGTCTCGGGCCGCCCGGCCCGGGCTCTCCGGCCTGAGCCCGTCGCACAGATGGGCTCGGATCAGCGGCGACGACAGATGTATGCGGCGTAGATGTTGCGTCCGAAGGTCCGTTCCTCGATGGTGAACCCGGTTCGTTCGAGCATGGCCTCCAGCACCCAGCTGAAGGTGGAGAACTCGGTCCGGACGTGGTGAGCCAGATCGCTGGCGGTGTAGCCGCGCGCCGGGTCGTCGGCCGCGCCGGCCATCCACGCTTCGAGCGTGTCGGTGGCGTCTGCGGGGGCGAAGTCGTACACCAGATCACGCAGATACAGGATCGATCCCTTTCCCATCAGGTCGTGCAATCGCTGCAGGGCCATCGCCTTCCAGAAGTCGGGGAGTTGATGCAGGGCGTTTCGGGTGTAGACCGCGTCGGCGGGCGCACCCGCGTGCCGGTAGGTGAGGAACCCGCCCTCCACGACCGTCACGTTGTCGAGCTCGGCGGCGCTCACCCGCCGACGGATGATCGCCGCCATCGCCGGCGAGGGATCCACCGCGATGACCGAGGCGACCTCCGGCGCCACGGCCAGGGTGAATGTGCCGGTGCCGGCACCCAGATCGACCACGCGAGCGGCGTGGTCCATGTCTCGGGCCACCAGTGCGGTGATGTCGTCGGTCGGGTCGAACTGGGCCTTGGCGTCGTAGCCGGCAACGTAGGCGTCGTCGAGGTGCTCGGGCCCCGCGTAGTCGATCTCGTCCGGCCACCATTCGTGCATCCCGCCAGCCTGGCCCACTGACGGGTGTCGCGCACGCCATCGACCGGTGGGTCAGAATCGACGCATGGCTCTTTCGAACGGTGCGGTCAACCTGTCGTCCAAGCTGGCTCGATTCGATGAGTACTGGGCGCCCCGGACGGTGGCCCGGTTCAACGATCACGACGTGATGGTGGTGAAGGTCAAGGGCGAGTTCGTCTGGCACCACCACGACGACACCGACGACTTCTTCCTGGTGCTGGCGGGACAGCTCACCATCCGCCTTCGTGATCGAGAGGTCGAGTTGGGCCCAGGTGAGCTGTTCGTGGTGCCGGCCGGGGCGGAGCACCAGCCCTACGCGGTGGACGAGGCCGAGGTGCTGCTGATCGAGCCGACGGGTACCCCCAACACCGGCGACCCGACCACCGCGGTTCGCCGAGTCGAGATCTGATCGGGCTCACGGCGGCGCGGCGAGACCGCAGTCGGCTCTCGGGCGCCACAGGCGAAGTTCGGGCATGATCGGGCCATGGTTGCTCCCATCCAGATCACCGTCGATGCCGCTCGCCCGCGTGCGCAGGGCGCCTTCTGGTGCGAGGTCCTCGGGTACGTGGAGCAGCCGCCGCCGCCGGGGTTCGACAACTGGGAGGACGCGCTCGACGCGGCCGGCATCGACCGGTCCGATCCCGACCGGGCCTTTGCCATCGTCGACCCCGAGGGGGTCGGACCCCGGGTGTTCTTCCTGAAGGTGCCCGAGGCCAAGACGGCCAAGAACCGGTGGCACCTCGATGTCCACGTCGGGGCCGACGCTCTCGTGGCCCGGGCCGCCCAGTTGGTGGATCTCGGGGCGACCCTCGTGGCCGAGTTCGACGAACCCGAAGGGCGCTGGATCACCATGCTCGACCCCGAGGGCAATGAGTTCTGCATCAACTAGGCACCAACGGGACCTCGACTGGGACGACTCGCTCCGCAGCCGCAGTCGCGCACCGGTGGACCGACCGGCCGAGAGTCAGGCGCGGCCGTCGAGCAGCTGCTCGGGGAGGGGCCCCTGGTAGGCGTGGTACGCCTTGTGGGGCCGGAACCCCATGTCGACGTTGATGGCCAGCATCCAGGGGTTCGACTCGGCGTTGTAGGTCTCGATCACCCGCAACTCGGTGTGGTCGGCCAGGGTCTGCGACAGGTTGGCCGCCTTCAGCCATCGGCCGATGCCCCGGCCACGGTGGTCCGGCAACACCCCGGTGTCGTCCTGCTCGGCCAGGAACGGGCGGGAATGGTTGGCCCACAGGACGGTCAGCCCCGCGGCGGCGCCGTCGGGGGCCAGCACCAGTGACACGATCGGTGTCCGGGAGTCGGCCATGGCCCGTTCCTTGTCCCGGATGTCCCGGGGAGTGAGGGGCGTGTGGCGGTGTTCGACGTCGTCGAGGGGGATGTCGGCCATGGCGTCGTAGGCGACGCAGAAGGCATCCATGTGCTCATCGGGGCACGGGCCCTGCCACGAGACGAGCCGGTAGCCCTCGGACCGGGCCGGGGCCTGCTCGACCCACCGCTGCAGCTCGCGGTGGTCGATGTCGCTCACCGACAGCCGGCTGCATCGCTCGACCTGACGGTGATCCAGCCCCAGCGAACGACAGAACGCCCCGGCCGCGTCGGTCTCCACCCACAACCCCAGCCGGGACCGACCTTCGGCGACCGGGTGGAGACCGGTACGCAACAATTCGGTGGCGATGCCCTGACGACGCTGGTCGGACACCACCCAGATGTCGGGCCGCAACTCGTCCCGATTGGCGTCGTGGGGGATCTCGATGGTGATCGCCCCCACCGGTCGGCCGTCCCGGTGGGCCAACCACGATCGCAGCTCCCGATGGGCGCTCGGGCGGAAGTAGTCGGCTTCGATCTCCGCCGGCGTGAGGGGTGGGTCGTCGGGGCTCAGCTCCTTCTCCACGCCCACGCAGACATCGACGAAGGAGTCGAAGTCCGGCCCCCGGGGGCCGGCCACTTCGGCGATGGTGAGCGTCACGTGTCCGATCATGGCCTCCGTCCGGACCGTGAGGCCAGTGATTTCGGGGTGGGCCGGTCGGGTCGGCCTCAGGACGTGGGGCGTACCCCCGAGCCGGAGCGCGCCGAAGATGCGGTCCCGGTGGGACGGTTGTTCGACCGGGTTGAGCCAGGAGCGAGCGCGGCGGATCATCGCCGCGCGTAGACGCGGAAGGTGTGGGATTCGAACCCACGGTGACCCAAAGGGCCACAACGGCTTTCGAGGCCGCCCCATTCGTCCGCTCTGGCAACCTTCCGGAGTGGACGCTACCGGGTGGGGATCATGCGACCAACCCACCCGCGCCGCCCGGGGGGATGCACCAGTGGCGATGCATCAGTGGGGTGGGCGGATCAGGGACCGGCGGCTGCGACCTGTTCGGCGTAGGCCTGCTCGATCAGCGGGGCGGCGGCCGCAGCGGCGTAGCGAAAGGCCCCGGACGCCCACACCGGGCACAGACCGCCCAGCTCGTCGTAGGTGCGGTCGTCCTCGGGGCCGAAGCCACTGGTGCAGAAGTGCCCGCCGAAGGGATCGCGCACCAGGTTGACCGGCACGCCATCGTCGTCGACGCCGCCCGTGCACGGTTCGCCCGGCAGGCAGGGCAGGGTTTCGGTGTAGGACCCGTCGGGGTTCAACACCGCGGCAGCGGCGTCGATGATCCGTACGTGCTCGTGCGTGTTGGCTGCGGCCTGGTTGACCGCATTGATCTTCCCTGAGGTGGGCTCGTCCTCGAGGGCCTCGAGGCGAGTGATGGGCAGGGTCAGCAGGTGGGTGGTGACCCCGGCCGCCCCGGTGAGGGCCGCCGTCTCGGCCAGATCGGACTCGTACTTGGCGACGGCCGCGTCGCCGGTGAGGGGCGCGCCGGTCGCGTCGGCCATGCACGGGTCGAAGGTGTTGCCGGAGAACAGCACGACCACCGCCCACGGCTGCTCGGCGGCCAGGTCGCCCGACATCGACGGAAGCCAGCTGCAGAGCGAGGTGCCGTTGCCGGCTCGCCACACCACCTGGAGTCGTCCACCGGCCTCGGTGAAGTTGAGGAAGTGCTCACCCATCGACATCGCCATGCTGTCGCCGTAGACGATGATCTTGTTGCCGGCCGGGCGGTAGGGGATGTTGGCCCGACGTTCCTCGTCGAGGGCGATCGTGGTGGTGGTCGGTGGTGGCTCGGTGGTGGTGGTGGTCGAGGTCGTCGAGCTGGTCGAGGTCGCCACGGTGGTGTCGACGCTGGCTTGACCACTGGATGTCGCCGGGTTGCCCACGACCGAGGTGGCGGGTGGATCACCCGTGCCGTCGCCGGAACTGCAGCCGGCGATCAGCAGGGCGGTGGCCAGCACCACCAGGCCGTGAGCCACACCGGTGATGCCCCTCATGTGGAGCTCGGATCGCGTCGGTTGGCGAAGAAGCCCGATAGGAGCTCGGCACACTCGTCGCGCCGCACCCCGCCCCGTACCCGGTACTCGTGATTCAGGCGGGGGTCAGCGCCGAGGTTGTACAGCGATCCGCACGCCCCCGCCTTGGGATCGTCGGCGCCGAAGACCACCGAAGGGATCCGGCTGGCCCACAGCGCCCCGGCGCACATGGGGCAGGGTTCGAGCGTGACCACCATCGTGGCGCCGTCCAGCCGCCAGCCGCCGAGCGCGCCGGCAGCATCGCGCAGGGCCAACACCTCGGCGTGGGCGGTGGGATCGCCACGGTGCTCGCGCTCGTTGTGGCGTCGAGCCACCACCTCACCGTTGTGCACCACCACTGCGCCCACCGGCACATCTCCGTGGGCCGCGGCAGCCCGTGCCTCGTCCAGCGCGATGGCCATGGCGTCCTCGTCGGTCATGAACAGACGCTACCCGTCCGGCCTGTTCGCTGGCGCCGCCCCACCGACGCCGCGAAGATGGTGGCTGATGTCACACCTCACCGGCGTCCGGTCGGCGACGGTCCTCTCCATGGCCGTGCTCATGGCCTTGCTGTTCGGGGCCTGTACCTCCACGGCCGAGGAGGGTGCGAGCACCGACGAGGCGGCCACGTCGTCGAGCGCTCCCGTCGCCTCGGTGTCCCCGGTCGACGACACGGCGGCCACCAGTACGACGTCCTCGCTGGCCCCGTTGACCGCGTCGGCTCGGGGCGTCACCGAGGACACCATCCACGTGGGGGCGGTCGGGATCGACTTCGACAGTTTGCGCGACCAAGGCCTGGTCGACATCAACCGGGGTGATCAGGAGCTGGTGTGGCAGATCGTCGCCGATGCCCTCAATGATCGGGGTGGCATACTCGGCCGCGAGGTGCAGGTCCACTACCGGGACTACGACGTCATCCAGCCGGCCAGCGCCGAAGCGGTGTGCATCGAGCTCACCCAGGACGTCGGGGTGTTCGCCATGCTCGTCGGGTTCGACGGCCCCACCGCTTCGGTCGATGACTGCGTGGCCAACCAGAACGATACGTTCCTCATCAGCAACGTGGCCTCCAACGAGCAGATGATCGCGGCCCGGGCGCCCTGGATCCAAGTGGGCTTCCCCGGCGTCGATCGCATGGACCGGGGCACCATCGACCTGGCCGACGAGCAGGGCCTGTTCGACGGCCAGGTGGTGGCCGTGCATGCTCTGGCGTCGGCCGCCGGTGACCGCGTCCCTGCGGTGGTGGCGCAGCTCGAGGAGTTGGGTGTCGACGTCGCCTTCGACTCGGTGAACGATGCCCCCAACGGCGATGCTGCTGCCGGTGCGGCCAACTGGGTGGTGATCGCCGAACGACTGCGTGAGGCCGACGTCACCACGCTGGTGATCGTGGGACCGGCCGCGTTCGAGTACGGCCAGCTGCTCGACAACGGATTGGGCGACCTCCGGGTGATCAGCCTGGACAACGCCCTTGGTGGCATCGGCGGCTTCGACGATCACCTCCCCTCGGACTACGACGGTTCCGTCGGCCCCATGGCGCTGCTGCCCGAGGACACCTTCGCCATCCCCGCCTTCGGGGAGTGCGTGGCCGCATTCGAATCAGCGACCGGCAACGAGGTGCTGGATCCGGGCGAGGTACCCAACGGTGAGCCCGACTGGTACACCGCGCTGGCCACGGCCTGCAACCGGATCCAGGTGCTGGAGGAGCTGGCGACGGCGGCCGGGCCCGACCTCACCAACGACGCCATCCGAGCGGTGCTCGACTCGAACCCGGACCTCGACGTGCCCCAGGTGCCCTTCATCAGTTTCAACGCTGACAAGTACGACGGCAATGACGGTATGCGCCTCGGGATCTTCGACTCGACGAAGGGTCTGGAGGGCCGGCTCGAACCGCTGTCCGAGCTGAAGCCGATCGACTGACCGGCACGGGTGATCAGGGTGTGGACAGCACCCGCACGGCACCGGCCACCGGATCGACCTCGATGAGTGAGCCGTCGACGATGTCGGTCATGGCGCTGTCGGCGCCGATGACGGCGGGCAGGTCCAGCTCACGGGCCATGACCGCGGCATGGCACAGCAGGCCGCCCTCTTGCACCACGAGGGCCCCCGCCATGGCCATCACCGCGTTGTAGGTGGGGGCGGTCCATGCCGCCACGAGGATGTCGCCCGGCTCCATGCGCTCGATCACCTCCTCGGCGCTGTGGGCCACGCGGGCCACACCCTGATACGTGCGCCGCCCGATGCCGGTGCCGGTGAGGGGTCGCCGTTCGGTGGGCGGCGGCTCGAGCAGCTCGACGCAGGTGGTCACCGCCTCCACCATGCGTCGCATCATCGGCGGCAGCACGGCCGGATTGGGCGGCGCGCTGGTCTTGCCCAGCCGGATCGGCGGCTCCAGCGACGACTCCCAATCGCGCTCGGCCCGACGCTGCACCAGCTCATCCGCGGACGGGCCGGACGCGCCGCGCAGCACGCCCGACAGCTCGGGGCCGTCCAGTTCGAACACGTGAGCCGCCTCGTCGATGCGCCCGGCTTCGGCCAGCCGCCGACCGGACTCGAGGTAGGCCCGGCGGATGAGCCCCATGGGCCACTCGGCGGTGAGGGGGCCGTTGTCGTCTCGCAGCCCGTACGCCCGCCGGGCCCATTGCCACATCTCGTCGAAGTCGTCGCCATGCTCGGCCGGGACCTGGGCGCGGATGGCGGCGAGGACCGCAGGATCGAAGTCGGTCGTCGGTGCGTCGGTGGCGCCGGCTCGCTTGATCATGTTGAGAGTGGCCGATGGCAGCTCGCCCACCGTGGCTCCCTCGATGTCATAGGACGTCACCACCCGCCACCGATAGGTGCTGAGGTAGTCGTCGAGCAGTCGGCCTGCTTCGGGTACGGCGGTGACCTGATCGAGGTCGGTCAGCGCGCCGACGTCCACGCCGTTGGCCGACAGGGTGTCGGCGATGTTTCGGGCCGCAGTGGCCGCCTCGGTGGTGGCCGGCGACGCCCCGTAGAGGGTCTCCATGACCTTCACCGGGTCGATGCCCCACCGGTTGGTGTGCGCCAACAGGTCGCCGATGGGCCCCATGTCGGTGCCATGGAGCTCGTGGTGGCGGGTCCAGCCGGCCAGGTTGTGGGCGATCAGCTCGTCGACGTGGGCCGCCAGCTCGTTGTCGTCGAGCTCGATCGGGATGGTTGCCTGGAGCGCCTGATTGGCGTCGACCCATTGCCGGCGCTCGGAGTGTTCCCACTCGGAGATGGGCTGGAGGTAGGCGTCGTCCGCGAAGGTCTGGCGGGCCTGGCGCTCGCGGCGCCGAAAGGCCGGATGGAGGCGGGCTGCCAGCCACAGCACCGGCGCCGGCGGCGAGGCCATGTTGCTGTCACCGCCCACCAACGGTCGCAGCCGGCGGTACAGCTTGCCGTTGACGAAGCGCATCTCGATGGTGTCCAACGGACCGCCCATTCGCTCGAACACGCGGCGATACGCGGTCTCGGCCGAGGGCACCGCCACGCTGCGGAACACCCGCGTGGGCGATGGCGGCGAGTGGGTGCCGTCGTATTCCCACTCTCCGGGACCGGGCGGGGTCCACCGGGGTTGGCGGTCGGTCATGATGGGTCTCCGAATCCTGCTGGTCGGGTGGTGTTGGTCCGGGCTGCGTGGGTGACCATCGCTTCGATCATCCACACGGCCAGGTCGGCGCCGTCGACCGGGTCGTGGCCCATGCGGTCGGTCAGCTCGAGGAACATCGACGACGAGACGGTGGCGATGGCGGCGTCGATGAGGCGGGTGCGGTCGTCGGGATCGAGCTCCGTTCCCAGCTGTTGCAGCGCCACCGCCACCTCGGCCCGTTGCTGGGCCAGGCGGTGACCGCGGATCTCACGACCGGCCGGCGACTGGTGCTGGGCCCGTACCGCTGCCACGTGGCGGCCGAACTCGGTCCACAGGCCGCGCTGGTACTCGAGCAGGTTGGCGGTGTTGACACCGGTGTGGGCCCGGTCGTGACGGATCCGCTCGTCGAACCAGCCGCCGGCGGCATCGAGCAGGTCGCTCTTGGACGGGAAGTAGCGGTAGAGCGTGCGCAACGACACGCCAGCGGCGTCGGCCACGGCGGCCATGGAGATCGACGCGGGAGGGTCGGTCTCGAGCAGCGTCAGCAGGGCGTCGACGATCTGGACCCTGGTGGCTTCCCGTTGCGCTTCCCGCAGGGTACTCATGACATGAAGCATGCCAATATGGCATGAATAATGTCAACTGGACTCGACGGCGGGCGGGCCCGACCGATCGGCGGGGCAGGATGGAGCGATGGAGAACCTCAGCGGTCTGATCGCGTTGTCCGTGCGGTGCTCCGGCGCCGACCGCGACCAGTGGCGTGCGTGGATGGGAGAACGGCACCTGCCGGGGCTCGGTGCCCTGTCCGGGGTGCGAGCCGTCACGTGGCTGGAGGTGGTGCCCGCACCGACGCTGGGAGCACCCGGCCTGGGGTTCAGCCACGTCGAGTTGGTCGAGTTGACCGAACCCCTGGACGCGGCCGTGGCCTCGGTCCGGGCCCACTTGGTTTCGGAGCGGCTGGGAGCTGCGGGTCGGGACGACCATGCCATCGTCAACGGAGAGGTGTTGGTGCCCCATGGCCCCCACGGCGCCAAGGCACCGGTGACCCCGGCGCTCTCCGGTCACATCCTGGCCAATGTGCTGTGCACCGATCACCGGCGGGAGGCCGATTGGGACCGGTGGTACGACGACGACCACCTTCCCGACATGATGGCCAGCGGCGCCTTCACCGGGGCATCACGGTGGCGCCGTCGGCTGCGCCCGCAATGGGGCGCGGCCCACGTCACCCTCTACGACATCGACATGCCCGTCGTGACCGACGCCGTCGAGCGCTCCGCCGCCGTCATGCCCGATCTGGTCGCCCGCGGCCGCAAGCACCCATGTCACTGCGGTGGTCTCACCCTTGCTCTTCAACGCGCCGACCGGTAGCGGGGTCGGAGGCGGTCACCGGAGAGCCCGTCACGGGTTGGGGGCGGTGATGCGATGATGGTGGGCCATGGATGGGCTCACGTTCGACGATTGTCTGCGGGTGGTCGATGATCCGAGGGCATACGAGGGGTGGCGCGACGACTTCGGACGTTCGGGGCCGTACGTGGTGGACAGTCGTGTCGACCTTCCCTTCGTCGCCGATCTGGCCGATCGCTGCCGGGACTTCGGTTTCCCGGAGCGGGCCACCGAATTGTTGGTTGCGCACCGCGAGACGTGGGATCACCCGGCGGTGCAACGTCTCGCCGCGCACTACCAGTGGTTGGTGGCCGAGCGCTATCACCCCGGTACCTACCTGCATCTCGGATTCCCGGCCCCGCCACCCCAGTGCCGGCTGTTCTACGCCTACGCCCTGCTGGGACTGGCCGGCCGGGTGGGCGCCGAGCAGGCCGCGGTCGGCATCGATGCGGCGGTGACGGTCGCCACGTTCTGGGACATCGGACAGCAGGTGATGCTGCACGATCGGATCCACGGCGAGGCCGATCTCCGGAAGGGATGGTGGCTCTGTCACCACCTGGCCGGCTGGTTGTTCCGGATCGGCCGCCTCCAGTTCCATCGCCGTTTCGCCGACGACCACCATGGTCCCGCCGCCGCCGGCCGGGCGTTTCTCGATGTCCACATCCCCGAAGACGGTCCGCTGACGCGGGCAGGCTGTGACGCGTCGTTCGCCAGGGCCACCCGGTTCATGGCCGAGCACTTCCCCGACGACGACGCCCGGTGGTTCGGGTGCTCGTCCTGGCTGCTCGACCCGGTGCTGGCCGAGATCCTCCCCGAGGATTCGAACATCGTGGATTTCCAGCGCCGGTTCCAGATCACCCACATCGAAGAGGGCTGGCCGTCGGGGGTGTTCGAGTTCGTCTTCGATCGACCCGACCTCGACGGGGCCGCGCCGCCCGACCTGCACACCCTCGCGCCGGTCACGACGCTGCAGCGCGCGATCGTGGACCACTACCGTGCGGGCGGCCGCATCCGCCCCGTCACCGGCGTGATCGAGATCGGAGATCCGTGACCCGACCGCTGTTGTTCCCGCGACCCCGGCGAGTCGAATGGACCGACGGGTACGCCCCGCTCGCCGCGCCGGTGACCGAGCACGCCGACCCGACCTTGCGCCCGCAGGGCTATCGACTGGCGGTCCGCCCCGAGGGCATCGAGCTCGGTCACGCCGACGAAGCCGGTCGCCGCTACGGACGCCAGACGCTCGGGCAGCTGACCACTGACGCCGGGGTGGCCTGTGCCGAGATCGACGATCACCCCGATCTGGTGGTGCGCGGGCACATGCTCGACATCAGCCGCGACCGGGTGCCCACCCGCCCGACCCTGGAACGGCTGGTCGAACGA
This sequence comes from Acidimicrobiia bacterium, assembly GCA_029858875.1. Classification (GTDB taxonomy): domain Bacteria; phylum Actinomycetota; class Acidimicrobiia; order Acidimicrobiales; family SHLQ01; genus JAOUEE01. Next base: position 7,402 of record JAOUEE010000006.1, on the reverse strand, counting down.
CTGGCCGCCTGTCGCTACAACCACCTCCAGCTCTACACCGAGCACACCTTCGCCTATGCAGCCCACCCGGCCGTGTGGGCCGAGGCGTCGCCGATGACCCCCGACGACATGCGCTGGCTCGACAGGCTCTGCGCCGAGCACGGCGTCGAACTGGCCGCCAACCAGAACACGTTCGGGCACATGGAGCGCTGGTTGCGCCACGACGCCTACCGTCACCGGGCCGAGTCGACCGACGGCTTCGAGCGGATGGGTGCCCGCCTGCCGTCTCAGTCGTTCGCCCCGACCCCGGACAACGCCGCGTTCGCGCTCGAGCTGGTTCGCGAGCAGGTGGCCACCGTGACCAGTCGGCGGGTCAATGTCGGTTGTGACGAGGTGTTCGAGCTGGGCACGGGGCAGTCGGCGGCCGAGGTGGCGCAACGGGGCAAGGCGGCGGTCTTCGTCGACCACCTCCGTCGCATCGTCGAGCCGCTCCTGGCTGACGGCCTGGAGGTGCAGTTCTGGGCCGACATGCTCGAAGCCGACATCGATGTGGCTCGCGACCTGGCCGAGGCCGGCGCGGTGGCCGTCATCTGGGGCTACGCGGCGCCCATGGACGTCGATCCCGACGACATCGACCTGTCCGGGCTGCCCGAGGAGGTTCGCGAGATCGCCGAGAACTACCTCCGTTATGCCGCCCGCGGGTTCGGGCCCCGGCTGGAGAACTTCGCCGAGTCAGCCTTCCGCACGTGGGTCGCTCCGGGCACCAGCGGTTGGAACTCCTTCGTCGGGCGGCACCACAACGCCCGGGCCAACATCGAGGATGCCGTCGAGGCCGCGGTCGCTCACGGCGTCGAGGGCATGCTGAACACCGAGTGGGGCGACAACGGCCACATGCAGCCGCCGTTCGCCACCCTGCCGGCGTTGGCCTACGGCGGTGCGGCCGGTTGGTGCCTGGCCACCAACGGCGACATCTCCGATGCCGATCTGTGCGCCGCCGTCGACCATCACCTGGTGCTCGACGCCGGAGGGACGCTGGCCGAAGCGCAGGTCGCACTGGCCACGGTGGAGGACACCCTGGGGCTTCCGTCGATGAACGGTGCCGCGTTCTTCTACTCGTGGGTGGCCAGCGGATTTGCACCGCCCGAGCCGACTGCGATCGACGGTGCCGCTCTGGGCGCGGCGATCGAGCAGATCGACGGTGCCGAGCGCGCCCTCGACCGGGCGCGGCCCGCAGCCGTCGATGGCGAGCAGTTGGTGATCGAGACCCGATTGAGCGCGGCACTGGTGCGCCACGGGCTGAAGCGGCTGGCCCACCGCTCGGGGCGGTCCGACGAGACGGCGGCCGACCTGACCGCCGAGGTGGGCGAGCTGCGGGAGCGGTTCCGCGAGTGCTGGCTGGCTCGAAGTCGCCCCGGCGGCCTCGACGACAGCCTGGCCAAGATGACGGTGCCGTAGCCGGGAGCGGGGACTCACTCTTCACCAAGGCCGGCTTTGGCCGCCAGCCCCCACGGTGACGAGCCATATTGGTGGGGTGGCGGAGCAGTTCCACTTCTACCCGCAGGTCTACCTCGAGCTCGTTCTGGCCGAGGTGCCGGCCTATGTCGAGCTCCAGGACACCATTGCCCTGGCTACCGGAGTGGGGCGGGAAGCCGTGCTCGAGCTGGGTGTGGGCACGGGTGAGACCACCCGGCGGGTTTTGGCGCGCCATCCGGACGCCTCGCTGATCGGCATCGACGAGAGCGAGGGCATGGTGGCCGCCGCGGCCACCGTGGTGCCCGAAGCCGATCTCCGGGTCGGTCGATTGGAGGATCCGCTGCCCGCTGGACCGTTCGACCTGGTGGTGGCGGCTCTCGCCGTTCATCATCTGGACGGGCCGGGCAAGGCCGATCTGTTCGCACGGGTGCGCGCCGTGCTCGCGGTCGGCGGCCGGTTCGTGATGGGTGATGTCGTGGTGCCCGACGACCCGGCCGATGCCATCACTCCCCTCGACCGCGAGATCGACTCACCGAGCACGATCGATGAGCAGCTCGAGTGGTTGTCGGCCGCCGGCCTGGCGGCCTCGGTGGTGTGGCGCCATCGGGATCTGGTGGTGATCGCGGCCGATGGTTGACCGGAGCGCTCAGTCGTCCAGCCGGCGGATCAGCGTCTCGGGGGCGATGGCCCGGTAGCTGTCCTCCACCAGTTCGGCCACCTCCGACCAGTCGGTTTCGTGGTCGAGCTCCAGGCCGATCCAGCCCTTGGTGCCGACGTACTTGGGGAAGTAGAAGGGTGGCCCTTCGGCGAGCAGCCCTTCCTGCTCGCCGGGAGCGGCCTTCATCGACATCGTCATGCGGCCGTCCTCGTCGCCACAGCCCACGAAGATCTTCTTGCGCACCCGGAACGTGGGGTGTCCCCAGGTCTCCTGCTCGGTCGCCTGGGGCAGGGCCAGGCAGATGGCGCGCAGTCGATCGGTGATGGTGTCGATGGCCCGCTGATCCACGGTGTCGTGCTCAGGCCGCGGTGAACCCTGCGACCGCCTCGGCCGCCAGTGGGTTGGTGCCCTCCAGCGACCCGGCCACGTCGTAGGGCGCGAATCGGATGAAGGCCTGCTGTTTGTGGAACGCCTGGCGTTCGCCCTCGGCGATGGCGTTGGCGTGGGCCGGGCTGCCCCGGCCGTACGCGTAGGCGGTGAGCGAGCGGGTGTCGGGCCACAGTGAGCAGGTGGCCACGAAGGGCGGCAGCCCGAAGCCGGTGGCCCACACGAGACCATCGGCGTCGCGCAACCCGCCTTCGGCGGCTGCGCTGGTGCGGAAGAACCGCAGGCTCTCACGCAACTTGAGCCGGCCGAGGGTGAGCACGATGAACGGGCCGTCCTCGTCCACCGCCCGACCAGAGGGCACGTCGGGGTCGAGGCCGGGCCAGGTGCCGTGGGCCCGCAGTGGACGCAAGCGGGCCCGGAAGCCGTCGGCCAGAGCGGCTGCCGCCGGGCTCTGGGCCAGGAAACGGTCGATGCTGGCGTCGTCGTCCCAGAACGCGACCAGACCGACGCGGTGTGGACTGGGCCGGGGTAACAAGGCGGGACCCAGCGGTGAGGCCAGGCCCATCCCTGCCTCGCGCAACCCCGGCACCTTGGCCGGTCTGGGTCGACGGGCGAGCAGTCGTGCCGCGGTGGGCACGCTGACATCGGCGATGTGGACGGACACGGGCATGGGGACCTCCGGTTCCACGTTCTGGCCCAGTCTCGCGGTTCTGATCCCGGCCCGCCCACCCCGACCGCGGTCGAGGATCGCGGGTGCGTTGTAACGTGACCCCGATCCGGTGAACGAGGGAGAGCTGGCCCATGGCCGATGCACGCGAGGCTGCGGTGACGGGCCGGGCGTGGAGTGACTTCTGCGACACGCTCAAGAGCGCGGGGCAGCTGGTGCTGGACAACAGCACCGACGACCTGGACCGCATCGAGGGCTTCCGGTATCTGAGCCGACTCACCAGGGGTGGACTGCAGTCGTTCGTGGAGGCCAACGACCGCACGTTCCCGCGCGTGCTGCCCATCCCCGAGCAGCTGAAGATCGGGTGCGACAACCCCGACGCCCATTACCTGAACGTCAACATCGACTCGGCCCACACCTACCGCATCAAGGGCACCCGGGGCACGGTCAACTACCTGGGCATCGGCGCCTACTCGGGTGGGTACGGCGCCGGCGCGTCGACACCCGGTCGACAGGGCTACATCGAGGACAACGATCCCGACCCCGAGCGGCGCATCTCGATCATCGCCAGCATCGACGAGCCGGTCCGGCTGGAGTCGGGCGAGCAGTGGTTGCCCATGGAGCGCGAGACCACGGTGATCATCCTGCGCAACTTCTACCTCGACCGCACGGTGGAGACGCCGGCTGACCTCCAGATCGAGTGCCTCGACCCACCGGCGCCCGACCCTGGTCCCCTGACCGCCGAGCAACTGGTGAACGGGCTGGCCCTGTCGGGTCTGTTCGTGCACGGCGTGGTCGACCGGTTCGTGGGGTGGGTCAACGACTACTTCCTGGATCGGCCCAACACGCTGGACTTCCTTCCCGACGCCGATCATGCCGGGGGATGGGGTGACCCCAATCAGCTGTTCCGCCACGGGTACTGGACGCTGGCGCCGGGCCAGGCGCTGGTGATCGACGTGCCGGCCATCGACGCCTACTACTGGAACTTCCAGCTCAACAACCTGTGGGAGGAGTCGCTCGACTACCGATACCTCCAGGTCACCGTGAACACCCACACCGCCCGCTACGAGCCCGACGGCACGGCGCGCATCATCGTGGCCGACGACGACCCCGGCATCGGCAACTGGATCCACACGGGCTACCACCGCCACGGCACGATGGGGCTGCGGTACAACCAGGTGGTCACCGACCGGGCACCGGTGTGCACGGTGGTGGACGCATCCTCGCTGGTCTGACCGTCCGTCCCCGGACCCCAGGTAGGGGCGCCCGGGGGCAAGGGTCATTCGAGCGGCGGGGGAAGAGGGAGCTGCGGGTCGGCGGATGGGGCCGGTCGGGTCGGCGGCGCAGGGGATGGGTCGAGCTCGACATCGAGGAGGCCGAGCGTCTTGTGACGGTGATGGAACGGGCACAGGAACTGCGCGTTCCAGATGGCCAGTGGCCCTCCGGCGGCGTAGTCGAGGTGGGCGTGGTCCACTTGGAGATAGGCGTGGTTGCTGCAGCCGGGCACGGCGCACCGACGGCCCTGCGCTTCGAGGGCGGTGAGCAGCTCGGCCGGCACGTGCCGGCCGTAATGGACCACGGTCTCGATGTCGGTGCCGTCGCGGATGACCGCTTTGATGAAGGGGTCGGCGTCGAAGTCGAGTGCCACCTCGACGGGTACCGGTCCGACGCCGACGACCTCGCAGATCTCGCCCGGGAGGGTGTAGCCCCGCTTGGCGGCCGAGTAGTCGATGATCACCAGCAGGTCGCGTTTGGGCGGGCGAGCCTGGCCCTGTCCCTGCGTGAGCCTCATCAGCGCATCGAAGCGGTACGCCTCGAACGGTTCGCGCCGACCCTGTTCGCGGGCCTGGCCGAGCACGGCGTCGGCCTCCTTGTCGAGCCGAGAAGCCAGCACACCGATGTCTTCGGGTGTGCCCTTGGCCAGCAGGCAGTGGGTGCCGTCCTCCTGGGCCCAGAGCCGCACGCTGCGGTCGCGGTGGATGCGCTCGTGTCGGAGCATCTGGTTCTTGTCGGCTGCGGCGATGACCCGGGCACACTCGTCGCGGAGCCCCGGTAGGTTCTCCCGTCGAGCGGTGTCCACCAGGTGGCGCTGCCGATCGGGGTCGGCCCGACCGGCGCGGGCCACCAGGTTGGCCTGCTCGGCGGAGAGCTCGCCACGGTCGACCGCGTCGCGGATGACGGGGAGCTTCCGGAGGCGCCGCTCGGTGTCGAGGGTCTGGCTGGCCTGACGCTTCGACACACCCGTGGTGCGGGCCAACCAGGCCGCTTCGTCCTTGTCGCCCGAGCGCCGATGAGCCTGCTGTTCGGCGGCTCGGGCCGCCAGCCGGGCCGCCGCGGCATCGAGTCGGCGGCGGTAGGGCACCAGGGCCTGGACCATGGCGGCCGCGTCGGGAGCGTCGTCCACCATCGACTCGACCGACGTCAGCGCGTCATCGAGCAGCGCGGTCCATGACCTGGTGACCGTCGTTGCCAACGGGGCCTCCCATCGATTCGTCACCCGTCACCCGACACGAGGATGGCGGTCCCTTCAGGGATTTCTGGAGGCCACCCGCCGGCGGCGAAGGAGCCCGGCGAGATCGCCGAGCGAACGTATGTTCGATAGTAGCGGGTCTGTGAGGTGAGGGCAACGCCTCTTCGGGATTTCTCGCATCGGGTGCTGCGCTCGGGAGGGGATGGCTTCGTCGGCCTCCGCGCGCCGCTCCTCAACAGAGGATCTGGTCGCCGTCGTCGGCGGTGGGTGCACCGACGGGTCGGGGGTGGTCCGGCTGCCGTGGTTCCCTCCGGGCCGTCGGGGTGCGGGAGCCCGGTAGTCGCCGTCAGCGGTGGTGACCGCGGCGGCCGGGCGGGGCGTGACTCGTCCCCCCGCCGGCACGACTACGACGCCGAGCCATCTATGGCGGGCATTGGCGGCCGAGTGGCCACGACGGCATGCAACCAGATGCCGATCGTCAGCAACTGGGCGGCGGCCCCCCAGGTGACGGCTCCCCGGGCGCCGTCGATGGCGGCCCCGACGAGCACGGCGGCGGCGAACGGCACGCTGGCCCACAGCCGGGCCACCAGTGCCCGGTCCGACCGGTCCCTGCCCCGCAGCACCCCCGATGCCGCCAGCGACGGGGCCGAGGCCAGGGTGAACAGCATCATCGGGACCAGCACCGGTTCGGTCACGTCGGCCGAGTCGCCCAGGACCTGGCTGATCCGGGAGTCGAATCCTGCCACCACGACGAGACAAGCGATGCCGCTGGCAACCATCGCGACCAGGATCCACCAACCGAATCGCTCGATCGCGGCCGGGGCCGTACCTCGCAGGCGCGAGCCTTCAGCGGTCAAGGCCTGCGTGAGGGCGACGTACAGCAGGATCACCGGCGCAGCCACCATCTGCGCACCCCGCAGGGCGGCGGCCTGCTCGACATCGATGCTCGCCAGCACGAACGCGGCCAACGAGATCACCCCAGCACTGGCGAGGTAGTCGAGGAAGATCGGGACACCGACCGCTCGGTGCGCTCCCATCCAGCGGGCCAGCTCGCTCGGGCGGGGCTCGAATCGGAGCCGCCGCCACCGTGACCCGGCGGCCACCAGGGCCCCGGCCAGCAACCCGATGAACATGGAGGCGACGGTGCGCCACAGCACGGCGATCCAGAGCCCGCACACGGCTGCTCCCACCAGTAGCAGCCCGCTGAGGGCCGCCGCCCGCTCGGGATGTCGTTGCACGACGTCGATCGACCGCAGCCCGTCCACCACCAACAACGGCAGCACCGCGGCGGCTGCGGCCAGCGCGGTAGCCAGGGTCAGCTCGGTCCAGGCGGCGGCCACCCCGACGGCCACGACGGTGACCAGCACGCCCCCCGCCGCGGCCAGTCCGAGCACGGCCGGGGTCTGTGCTCCGGTGCGTGAGGCTGCGTATCGGATGAGGAACGGGTCGAACACCAGCGCTCGCAACGAGTCTCGGGCCACCAGATAGGCGGTGAAGAGGGTGGCGTACAGGCCGAAGTCCTCCACGGCCAGGATCTGGGCCGCGGCCAGCCCGGCCAGAAAGCTGAACAGGCTGTTGGCCGCCTGGTCGGCGACCATCCAGCCCGTGCGCCGGGCGACCGCGGCCGGTCGTCCAGGTTCCCCCTCGGTCAAGGCGACCGAATCCGTTCTGTCCGGGGCGGGCCTTCGGCGGCGGACGGCTGGGTGGGCCGTACGGTCAGCGCCGTGATGACGGCAGCGGCCACCATCAACGGCGCCGCCGGCTTGCG
>JAOUEE010000161.1 GCA_029858875.1 Acidimicrobiia bacterium | reverse complement strand
AGCCAAACCACCCGACGCGGTGAACACCGCCCCGCCCCGCCTCGCGAGCCCCTGCGCGCCCAGCCCCTCGCGAGAGGTGACCGTCCCCAACGCAAACCAGCCAAACCACCCGACGCGGTGAACACTGTCAGACCCCGTCGTCATAGTGGCGCCATGGTGCAGTTGCGGTCCCACGAGTGGCTCGGTCCGGCCGAGCGCAGCCTGCGGGGCCGAGCGCTGGAGACGGCGCTGGCCCATGGCATCGGGCTAGACGCCGACTCGGTCACCGTCGTGCTGGCCGCCCACGCCTGGTGCGAGGAGCTCACGCCGGGGATGTGGACGGCGGCAGTGGTTCGCCAGTTGCTCTGGCTCGATGTGGCGGCATGGTGTGCCGAGTTCGAGGTGGAGCTGCCCGCCGCTGCCGCCACGGCGCTGTGGGCCGTGGTCACGGCGGCCCACGACAGCGGTCGCCTGGGCGTCGGCAGCGACGACCTGGCCGCCCTGCTGGTGCCCCTGTGTGACTCGGGGGGCTTCGTTCCGCCCCGCCGTGGTCGCCACCGTCGGGCCGGTTGAGGGCTCGCCTCGCCGGCCTCGACGATGGTGAAGGGTCAGACGAAGGCCGAGGCGAACACCAGTGACACGATGGTCATGACCTTGATCAGGATGTTCATGGCCGGTCCCGAGGTGTCCTTGAAGGGGTCGCCGACGGTGTCACCGACCACGGCGGCCTTGTGGGGGTCTCCGCCCTTGCCCCCATGAGCCCCGGCCTCGATGTACTTCTTGGCGTTGTCCCAGGCGCCGCCGGCGTTGGCCATGAAGATGGCCAGGCAGAACCCCGTGGCCAGGGCACCGGCCAGGAAGCCACCCAACGTGTCGACGTCGATGAAGCCGATCACGAGAGGCACCACAACGGCCAGTGCACCGGGGATGATCATCTCCTTCAGCGAGGCGTTGGTGGAGATGGCCACGCATCGGGCCGAGTCGGGCACCACGCCTTCCTTGCCCTCGCGCAGCCCCGGGATCTCACGGAACTGGCGGCGGACCTCTTCGATCATCTGGTTGGCGGCTCGGCCCACCGCGTCGATGGTGAGGGCGGCGAACACGAAGGGCAGCATGGCGCCCAGGAACAGCCCGATGAACACGTCCACCTCGCCCACGTCGAGGCTCAGCGCGAAGTCGGGGTCGGCCTGGGTGAGCGCCACCTCGAAGGTCTTGAACAGGGCCAGCGCGGTGAGCGCGGCCGAACCGACGGCGAAGCCCTTGGCCACCGCCGCCGTGGTGTTACCCAGGGAATCGAGGGCGTCGGTGACCTCGCGCACGCTTGGGTCCAACTCGGCCATCTCGGCGATGCCTCCGGCGTTGTCGGCGATGGGCCCGTAGGCGTCCACCGACACCACCACGCCGGTGGTGGCCAGCATGCCGATGGCGGCCACGGCGATCCCGTAGATGCCCAGGCCATCGGCAGTCCATTCGCCGCCCCAGTAGGCGACGAACACGCCGCTCACGATCAGTAGCACCGAGGCACCGACGGACAGCATACCGCCCGAGATACCGGCCAGCACGGTGGTGGCCGGACCCGTCTCGGACTGCCGGGCGATCTTCTTCACGGGTCCGTAGTGGTCGCTGGTCCAGATCTCGGCCACCTTGCCGATCGCCCACCCGACGGCCAGACCACCGATCACCGATAGGGCCAGGCCCCACCAGTTGTCGACCTCTTCTCCGCCCAATGCGGCGCCGTCGAACATCAAGAAGCCGACCAGCACTGTGCCGAGGAGCGTGATGCCCATGGCCACATTGGTTCCCATGTGGAGCTGGCGGCTCAGTGCTTTGGCGTCGGTGCTGGCACCGCCCTTGACCGTGAACGAGCCCATGATCGACCCGAGCATGCCGACGGCGGCGATGGCCAGCGGGAACAGCAGCAGCTCGGTGGCGTTCTCGCTGATGAAGTCGGTCGACTGGGTGTTGTCCGCCGCCAGGATGGTGAAAGCGGTGAGCGCGATGGGAGCGATGATGGATCCGCCGTAGCTCTCGAACAGGTCGGCGCCCATGCCGGCCACGTCGCCCACGTTGTCGCCGACGTTGTCGGCGATGGTGGCCGGGTTCCGGGGGTCGTCCTCGGGGATGCCGGCCTCCACCTTGCCCACCAGGTCGGCGCCCACGTCGGCGGCCTTGGTGTAGATGCCGCCGCCGACACGGCTGAACAGGGCGATCGAGCTGGCCCCCAGACCGAACGAGGTCAGCAGGTTGAAGCCATCGTCGACGCCGCCGATCTCGATGAACACGATGTAGACGATGGCAATGCCGGCCAAGGCCAGACCAGCCACGGTGAAGCCCATGACCGCGCCACCCCGGAAGGCCAGGGGCAGAGCCCGGGCCGGGCCGTCCTTGGCCGCCTCGGTGGTGCGGGCGTTGGCCATGGTGGCCACCGTCATGCCGATGTAGCCGGCGGTGCCCGACAGCACGGCACCGAACACGTAGGTCAGCGCAGCCAGTCCGCGAGGCTCGATGGCGATGCCGATGAGGATGGCCATCACCACCACGAAGCCGGCGACCCAGGTGTACTCCTGGCGGAGGAAGGCCTTGGCGCCGGTCTGGATCTCGCGCATCAGGAACTGCATGCGATCGTTGCCCGGGCTGGCGGCCTTCACGTTGGTGTAGAAGAAGCCTGCCAGCAACAGTGCGGCGACAGCCGACACCAGGGCCAGATAGGGGATGGCACTCACGAGTGTCTCCTGAAGGGGTCTTGAACGCGGCTACGGATCGATCGGGTGAGACGGGTACCCGGTACTCGATCGATCCGTAGAGCCCGGTAGGGTGCTACCAGGGCCCGGGCAACGCTACTGAGCATGGTTGCCACGGGCAAGGATGCCCCAACCGACCCGGTCGCGGCGAACCGGGCCCATCACCCATGGCCGATCATCAGACCGCAATCCGAGCCGCGCTGCGGGACCGCATGCGCCGGCGGCGGGCGTCGGTACCCGATCGGCGACAGCGCGCCGGAGCAGACGCCATCGTCGACCGGCTCGTGGCGTTCGCCGTCCGGGGCAGCTGGACGACCGTCCTCGCCTATGTGGCCCACGCGGGCGAGCTCGACCCGGCGGCGGCGGTCGACGGCCTCCTGGACCTCGGCATCACCGTCGGGCTGCCCCGTGTGCACGATCGGGACCTGTCGTTCCACCGCATGGACGGCGACGACAGCTGGGAGTCCGGTGCGTTCGGGATACTCACACCGCCAGCGTCGGCACCCACGGTGACACCCGCCGACGCCGACGCCGTGCTGGTGCCCTTGGTGGGCTTCGACGACCAGGGAAACCGCCTGGGTACGGGCGGGGGGTTCTACGACCGGCTGCTGGCCGACACCACGGGACCGCTCCGCATCGGGTTGGCCCACGACGGTCAGCGGGTCGCCCGGCTACCCATCCAAGCGTGGGACCAGCACCTCGACGTCATCGTCACCCCGACCATGACCCTTTGGACGACCCACCGATCGGCCGCCGATGCACACATCCGGGCTTGTCGTCGGCCATGATGCACCCGTGCACATCATCGTGGTGGGCGCCGGCGAAGTCGGCTCCCACGTTGCCGACCGTCTGAGCCGAGAGGGCCACGATGTCGTGGTCGTCGAGACCAACGATGCCCGCCGTCGCCAGATCGAGGACGAGCTCGACGTTCTGTGTGTGGCCGGCAGCGGCACCCACCCGGCCACGCTCCGAGAGGCCGGTCTGGCACGCGCCGACCTGCTCGTGGCGGTGACCACCAACGACGAGGCCAACCTGGTGGCATCCATGCTGGCCAAGCAGGCGGGCGTGGCGAACACCATCATCCGCATCGAGGCCCCTCAACTCCGAGCCAAGGACGCCGACGAGCTGCGGATCGCCTCGGGTGCCGACCTGGTGATCGATCCCGACGAGGAGACGGCCCACGAGGTCCTCGATCTCATCCAATACCCCGGCGCCACCGAGGTGGCGGTCATGGCCGGCGGCGAGGTGATCGTCATCGGCGCCCGCCTGCCCGATGACGCCCCGCTGGTGGGCAAGCAGCTGTCGGAGATCGCCGCCGAGTTCGAGCCCGAGTGGGAGTTCCTGGTGGGCGCCATCACCCGCGCCCACGAGACCATCATCCCCCGTAGCGAACACCGGCTCGAAGCCCACGATCTGCTGCGCGTCATCTGTCGACGCAAGTCGCGGCGACTCACCTCCGAGCTCCTGGGGATCGAGCGCAGTGCGGCCCAGCGAATCCTGCTACTGGGTGGTGGGCGCACGGCCCAGATCCTGGCCGAGCGGCTCATCCAGCAAGGTGCCCAGGTCACCATGATCGAGCGCGACCCCGATCGGGCTCGACGCCTGGCCGAGGCCCTCGACCACGTGCTGGTGTTGGAGGGCGACATCACCGACTCGTCACTGCTCGATGAGGCCGACGTCCAGGATGCCCAGGTGGTGGTGGCGCTCACTGGTGAAGACGACGCCAACATCTTGGCCTGCCTCTATGCCAAGTCGGTGGGCGCCAACGAGACGATCGCGGTCGCCCACCGCCTCGACCTGCTGAGTCTCCTCGACGAGGTGGGCATCGATGTGGCCTTGTCGCCCCGGACGGCCAGTGCAAACGGTGTCCTGCGGTTCGTCCGACGTGACGTCACGGCGGTCACGACGTTCCTCCAGGGCGACGCCGAGGTCATCGAGATCGCCGTGCGGCCCGACAGCGAGGCCGACGGTTCGTGCATCGCCGACCTGCCCCTGCCCAAGGAAGTACTGGTCGGGGCCATCGTCCGCGACGGCAAGGCCACCATCGCCCGGGGGCGTAGCGTGCTGCGGGCCCGCGACCACCTCGTCCTGGTGGCCATGCCCCACGCCATCGACGACGCCACCCGCCTGTTCGGGTGACCGCCATGGCGCGGCGAGGCGACCAGCGGCGCGTCAGCTTCTACGCGCCCCCGGCCGCCATCGCCTTCGCCGCAGTGGGCGGAGCCCTGTTGGTGTCGGCCGCCATCGACCTCACCGACGAGGGGGCCGATGCGGTGGTGTTGGCCCTGGTCGGTGCGGCCAGCGCCGCCGCCGCGTTCACGCTGTACACCCGGTTCCGATCGCCGCCCCGCTACCGAGCCGTGCAGGCGCTCACGGTGCTGACGGTCGTGTGGATCACCATGATCGCCGTCGGGATGTTGGCGCTGGGCCTGAGCGAGGTCTTCTCCGAGCTGGGCGAGTCGCGGCGTTGGAGCGCGTCGCTGTTCGAGTCGACATCGGGATTCACCACCACGGGCATGACGGCCCTTCCCGATGTCGACGCCGCCAGCCGCGGAGTGCTGTTCTTTCGGGCTGCAGCCAACTGGCTGGGGGGGCTGTCGGCGGTGATCGCCGCCATCGCCGTCATCCCCTTCGTGACCCGCACCCGCGATATCGTCGACATCGACCACACCAACGAGATGACCCGTCGCCTGGCCCCCAGCATCGACACCGGCATCAAGAACGTGGTGCGGGTGTACCTGGTGTTCACCGCTCTGCTCGTGGTCGCGCTGATCGCCACGGGCATCGGCGTGTTCGACGGCGTGGCGTACGGCCTGGCCATCGTGTCCACCGGCGGCTTCTCGCCCCACACCGCCTCGTTCTGGTCCGAGAGGAACGCCGCCGCCGAATGGATCGCCATCCTCGGCATGCTGCTGGCCGGTGCCAATGTGGCGGTCATCTGGTGGATCCTGCGGGGCTCCATCGGCTCGTTGTGGCGCTCCGTCGAGCTACGCGTCTACGCCTTCGTGGTGGTGGGCGCCATCGCGGCCGTCTCGATCGGCATCGCCGGCCCCGACGACGTGACCGCGTCCCGCCAGGCCGTCTTCGCCGTGGCGTCGGCCATCAGCACGACCGGGCTCGTGGCCTTCGACTGGTGGAGCTGGGGGCCGGGCGCCCAGGCGATCCTGGTGCTGCTGCTGGCCATGGGCCCCATGTCGGGGAGCAGCGCCGGCGGATTCCGCATCCGACGGATGATCGTCTTGTGGGAGGTGGCTCGTCGCGAGCTGGTGCGGATGGTCTTTCCGCGGGCGGTGCACGTCGTGAAGATGAGCGGGCGTCCCCTGACCGACAACACGGTCCGGTCGGTTGCCGGCTACCTCATCTTGCACCTCGGCCTGATCCTCGGCGGCGCCTACGCCATCGGGTTGTTCGAGGACGGGGTGCGGCGATCACTGGTTGCGGCCACCAGCGCGGTGTCGACGAGCGGATTGCTGATCGGGGTTCGGGCCGCGAATGAGCTCACCGAGGGAACGCGCCTCATGCTCATTCCCCTGATGCTCGCCGGCCGGTTGGCCATCCTCCCGTTGTTCGTCTCCATCGAACGAGCCACGGCGACCTCGGCGGCATGGGGCCGCCGGCTGGCCGGGCGGGTCCGCACGTGACGATCGCCCAGGTCGCGCCCCTCATCGAGCCCTCCCGGCGCATCGAGAGCACGATTGCCCACATCATCGGGCTCGGTCTCCTGTTCGTCGGCATCGGCCTCGTGCCGTGTGTGGTCATCGAGGCGGCCACTGGTGGCAACGGCGTCGCCGCGTTGTCGATCACCGCGGCCATCTTCCTCATCAGTGGCGGCATCTTGCGGCGCGCAACACAGATCGGACGGGTGAGGGCCACCACCGTCTTCTCGGCGGTGGCCCTCACCTGGATCGTCGTTTCGTTTCTCGGTGCCCTTCCGTTCATCCTGGCCGGCACGATGGACCAGCCGGGCCAGGCGTTCATCGTCGAGGTGTCCAACGCCGTGTTCGAGGCGGCGTCGGGTTTCAGCTGCACCGGCTCGACCGTCATATCCGATCTACCGGACGTGGGCGAGTCCGATCCGCGCATCGGCTACGGGATCCTCTTCTGGCGCCAGCTGACCCAGTGGTACGGCGGTATGGGAATCGTCTTGTTGGTGCTGGCCGTCCTCCCCGTCCTCGGTGTTCGCGCTGTTGGTTTCATGGCTGCCGAATCGCCCGGCGTATCCGCCGATCGCCTCGTGCCGCGTATGAGCGAGACGGCGCGACGGCTGTGGCTGGTGTACGTCGGCGTCACTGCGGCCATCGCCGTCTCCTTCCTCGTCACGGGCATGACGCTCTACGACGCGGTCAGTCACTCGCTCACCACGGCCGCCACCGGCGGGTTCTCGCCCTACAACGACTCGGTTGGCGAATTCTCCAGCATCCCGATCGAGATCGCCGCGATCATGGGGATGCTGGTGTGCGGGGCGAACTTCGCGCTGCACTACCGGTTCATCGCCGGCGACCGGCGAGTCCACTTGCGGGATTCGGAGTTCCGTTGGTACATCGCGTTCTTCGGAGCCATCTCGATCCTGGTGGTGGGGGCGCTGTGGATCGACACGGGGCTCAGCGGCTCGAGTCTGCGCGCCGGCGTCTTCAACAGCACCTCGCTGGTGACGAGCACCGGCTTCGGCAACGCCACCGGCGGGGGGAGTCCCGGTGACATCACCCTTTGGATCCCGGCGGCCCAGATCGCGCTCCTGGTCGCCATGGTCGTGGGGGCATGTACCGGCTCCACGTCGGGCGGTATCAAGATCATCCGATTCCGGGTGCTCGGCAGCCAGGCACGATTGGCCGTGAAGGCGGCCCGGCATCCACGGGCCGTGCTGCCGCTGAAGATGGGGCCCAACGTCGTGCCCGAGCGCACGGTCGAGCACATCACCGGGTTCATCGTCGTCTGGCTTGTACTGGTCGGATTCGGGACCGCGTTCGCCTCCGTGTCCGGCACCGACATCATCACGGCCGTGAGCGGCACGATCTCAGCCATGGGCAACATGGGTCCGAGCCTGGGGGCGGCCGGCCCGACCAGCACGTTCGTCGACGGCTTCGACACCCCGAGTCGGTTGGTGCTGGCCAGCCTCATGATCGTCGGTCGCCTCGAGCTGTTCGCCGTGTTGTTGTTGTTCGCCCGACCATTCCGTCAGCTCCAGGGCTTGAACCCGCGTCGCCCGAACCGGCACTGACGGGGCGACCCCGCCGTCAGCTGGACTGGAGGAAGCCTTCGAGGCCGGCACGGAACCAGACCGGATCGTCGGCCCCACACACCTCCCGGATGGAATGCATGCTGAGCTGGGCGATCCCGACGTCGAGGGTGCGAATGCCCGACGCGGCGGCGCTGATCGGCCCGATGGTGGATCCACAGGCCAGATCGCTGCGGTTCACGAACTGCTGGAACGGGATGTCGCGCTGACGGCAGACCTCCATGAACGTCGCTTCGCTGACGGCGTCGGTGGCGTACCTGGCATTGGCGTTGCGCTTGATGACCGGTCCGGCGTTGAGCGCGATGTGGTGGTCCGGCTCGTGACGGTCGATGTAGTTGGGGTGGGTGGCGTGCGCGCCGTCGGCCGAGAGCATCACCGATGCGGCCATCGACCGGGCGGCATCGGAGCCGGTACCGCCCATCTGGGCCACCACGCGGTCGAGCGTGCCCCGCAGCAGGGGAGAGGCCGCGCCACTGGCCGACGTTGAGCCCACCTCCTCGTGATCGAACAGCGCCACGACGGGGACCGTCGGCGTCGGCTGGTCGAGCCGGACCAGCGCATCGATGCCGGCGTGACACGACAGCAGATTGTCGATGCGGGGCGCGGCCAAC
>JAOUEE010000160.1 GCA_029858875.1 Acidimicrobiia bacterium | reverse complement strand
TCTGGACCATCGCCTTGTAGGCATCGGTCAGGTAGCGCAGCACGGCGCCCTCGGAGCGCTTCAGTCCGTAATGGTTGACGTACTCGCGAAACGTCATCGACCGCTCGTACAGGTCGCGCACGACCGACTTGGGCCGGACGTTCTCCGATCCGACCCAGGGGTGATGGGCCCGGAAGGTGTCGAAGGTGGCGTAGCAGAACTCGGCCAGCGGCTTGGGATGGGTGACCTCGGCCAGCTTCTCCATGCGCTCCTCGTACTCGATTCCCGCCATCTTCATCTCGGCCATGAGCACGTCCTTGGCCTTGTTGACCTGGGCCGCCAGGATCACGCTGGGGTTCTCGAGGACCGCCTCGATCACCGAGAGCACGTCGAGGGCGTGCTCCTCCGGGGTCTGGTCGGGGGTCGGCTCGAGGGCCTGGATGGCCTCGAGCGCGAACAGCGACAGTGGCTGGTGCAGCGCGAAGTCGTTCTGGAGGTCGATGGTGACGCGCACCAGACGGCCGGCGTCATCGGGTTCGTCGAGTTGCTGGATCACCTCGGCGGCCAGCAACGAGCGGTACATCCCGATGGCCTGGCGGATGTGGTGACGCTGGCGCTTCCGGGTCTCGTGGTTGTCGGTCAGCAGCCGGCGCACGTCGGCGCAGCCGTCGCCGGGCCGATCGAGCACCTCCAACAGGAACTGGTGGCTCACCGTGAAGCTGGACTGGAGCGGCTCGGGTCGTCCGTCGCGCAGCTTGGCGAAGGTGTTCTCGTCCCAGTGGGTGAAGCCCCGTTCGGGGGCCTTCTTCTTCACCAGCTTCCTGCGCTTCTTGGGATCGGTGGCCGCCTTCTTCTCGGCCTCGGCGTTCTCGATGACGTGCGACGGTGCCTGCACCCACACGTAGCCGATGTCGTCGAAGCCCCGCCGACCGGCTCGGCCGGCGATCTGCTGGAACTCGCGGTTGGTGAGCTGGCGGGTGGTGATGCCGTCGTACTTGCACAATTGCGTGAACAACACGGTCTTGATGGGCACGTTGACGCCGACGCCCAGTGTGTCGGTGCCACAGATCAGCTTGAGCAGACCCTGCTGGGCCAACTTCTCGACCAGCAGGCGGTACTTGGGCAACAGCCCGGCATGGTGCACCCCGACCCCGTGGCTGATCCAACGGCGCAGGTCCTTGCCGATGGGTGAGTCGAAGCGGAACCCGCCGATGGCCTGGTTGATCGTGGCCTTCTCGTCCTTGGTCAACACATCCAGGCTGGTGAGTGCCTGCGCTGCCTCCGTGGCCGCCCGCTGGGTGAAGTGCACGATGTAGACCGGGGTGCGGTCGAGGTCGAGCAGCTCCCGGAGCGAGCTGTGCTGGGTGGAGGTGCGGTACTCGAACTCCAGGGGAACGGGACGGTCGCTGCTCGTGACCTCGACCGTTGCCCGGCCGGTGCGGCGCGTGAGCTCGCGGCGGAACCGCTCGGTGGGCCCCAGCGTGGCCGACATCAACAGGAACTGGGCGTGGGCCAGCTCCAGCAGCGGCACCTGCCAGGCCCAGCCCCGTTGGGGGTCGGCATAGAAGTGGAACTCGTCGGCGATCACCATGTCGATGTCGCTGCGATCGCCGTGGCGCAGGGCCATGTTGGCCACGATCTCGGCCGTGCAGCAGATGATGGGTGCATCGGGGTTGACGGCGGCGTCGCCGGTGACCATGCCCACCCGCTCGGACCCGAACGTGCGACAGAGGGCGAAGAACTTCTCGCTGACCAGGGCCTTGATGGGCGCCGTGTAGAAGCTGCGGCGATTGTCGGCCAGGGCGGCGAAGTGGGCGGCCTCGGCCACCAGCGACTTCCCGCTGCCCGTGGGCGTGGTGAGGATCACGTTGGCCCCGTCGAGCAGCTCGAGGATGGCTTCCTCCTGCGCCGGATACATCTCGAGCCCCTGCTCGGTGACATGGTCGACGAACGCATCGAGCACGACCGCGGTTGACCGGTCGGGCCCCAGCCGCCCGACCAGTGGAGGAACGGTACTCAACGGGTGGCCGGCATCGTCACGTGCCGCCCGCTCGCCAGGTGAGGATGTCGCCCCGTCCGGCGGTGAGGACGGTGCCCGGCATCACCCGCAGTCGCCAGGGCTCCAGACGGAGCACCGCGAAGGAAGCGTCGGTGGGTCGGTTCCAGACGGGGATCATGGCCGGGTCGTAGCCCACGGGCGCCGGGGCATCGGCGAACCGCTGCCACACCTCGGTGCAGGTGTCGTCGTCGAAGTGCCACGTGGCCGCGCAGTCGGCGGTGCACGTGTCCTGGCTTTGGCTCCAGTAGGTGCAGGACACGAACGGACTGTGCTCGAGGTGGGCCAGCTTCTGGGGGGTGGGTCCGGTGGCGATCCAGCCCCTCAGCGACCCGTCGGTCCACTCCCACAGCGGGTGCAGGATCCGCGACCGTGGCCGCCCTCGCACATCGACGGTGCTGACACCACACCACACGATCTGGTGGGCCATCTCCACGAAGGCGGGCGCGGTCTCGGTCAGGGTGCTCATGGGAGCATCCTCTCAGATCCGCATCGACCCTCACGGGGGAATGGGCCCGGCCACCGGGTGGGGGCTACCTTCGGGGTGATGGAGCCACGGCGATCGACCCGGCGCGCATGGTCGCGGGCCGTGGTCTCCTCGCTGGCCACGCGCCTGGCGCTGGTCATCGTGGCCATGAGCCTCCTGTCGCTGCTCGCCGCCACGATCGTTGGTGTCCGGACCGGTCGGGAACTGGGAGATGATCTCGACGACGATCGGTTGGTGGCGCTGCGCTCGTCGGGTTCGCTCGACGTGGCTTCCCGCATGGCCGCCCTGGGCCGATCGGTCGGGGCGGTGGCCGCCAGCCCTCAGGCGGTGCTGGCCATCGAGGATCTGGGCGCAGCGTTCGACCAGCTGGCCGACATCCCGGCGGCCGATTTCGCCCGACAGCAGGACCAGCTGCGCACGGTGTACGAGGAGCGGTATCTCGACGCACTCGAGGTCGGGGGTCGCGTCGTCGACATGACCGACATCCTCGTCGAGTCGGCCGCGGGAACGTATCTACAGTTCCACTACGCCACCGAGGAACATGCAGCCGACACTCCGGCCGAAGTCGATGACGCCGGGGACGGCAGCCTCTGGTCCGAGCTGCATCGGGTGGTGCAACCGCAGTACCGGGAGGTCGTCGATCGGCTGCAGCTGAACGACATGCTCCTGGTCGAGCCCGGAGGCAACGTGGTGTACTCGGTGGCCAAGCGCCCCGACCTCGGCAGCAATCTCGAGGTCGGTCCGTTCAGCGGATCGGTGGTGGCGCGGGCCTACGACCTGGTGGTGGACGACCCGTCGGTCGGCCCGGTCGTGGTGGATCTGGCCTTCTACGAACCGGCTCTGCTCACCCCGGTGGGCGCGGTGGCCGCGCCGGTCCTCGAGGGTGGGCGTCTGGCCGGTGTGGCCATCTTCTTGTACGACAGCGCACCGTTCACCGACGCGCTGACCGCTGACGGTCAATGGGACGACGCAGGGTTCCCCGCCACGGGGGAGACGTACCTGTTCGGTTCCGATGGTCTGCTTCGCAGCGAGCCGAGGGACTTCATCGAGACGCCGGTGACCTTCCTCAACGCCGCCATCGAGGCCGGCAACCTCGACGAGACCCGCCGTGCCGAGATCCTGGCAACGGGCAGCACGGTGTTGCTCCAACCCGCGGCCGAAGCCACGCTGAATGTCGGCCTCGCCGGCGACGACGAGGTGGCCGAGCGCACCTCGATCACCGGCGTCGATGTGCTCGACACCGTGGCCGCCGTTCCCGTCGACGGGCTGGACTGGTACGTGGTGTCGGAGGTCTCGGCCGAATCGGCCGAGGGCGATCTGGCCGACTTCGAGGAGTTCCTCATCATCGGTGCCGCCATCTTCGTCGTCGCGTTGACGTTCGTGGCCGTGGCCTGGGCTGACCTGATCGTGCGTCCCGTTCGGTCCATCAGCAATCGCCTGGCCAGTGCGGAGCGCCGGGACGATCCCATCGACGTGCCCCCGCGGAGCCCCATCGAGTTCCAGCGACTGGCCGCCAGCTTCGAGACCATGTCGTTGGCCCTCCGGTCGCAGGAGGAACAGCTCGCCCAGGCCAGGGGCCAGCGCCTGGACCTGCTGCGGAGCATGCTCCCACCGGCGGTGGCCGACCGCATCGCGGCCGGTGATGTCGACTCGCTCGAGGAGGTTCCCGAGGCCTCGGTGGTCGTGGTGGTGATCCAGGGGCTGGGGGCGCTGGTTCGCGCCGGTGACGAGCTGGCCGACCGGGACCGGATCGATCAGCTGCACGCCGAGCTCGATGACCTGGCCGCGGGCCATGGGCTGGAACGGGTCAAGGTCGTGGGCGATGCCTACTTCGCCGCCTGCGGGCACGATCGACCCCTCATCGATCATGCGCCGCGCAGCGTGAGCTTCGCGGCCGACGCGCAGGACGCGGTCCGGGCCATCGGCCGGGCCGGCGACATCGCCCTCGACGTGTCGGTCGGTGTGCACACCGGGCCGGTGACCGTTGGCATGACCGGGGGCATCCGCATGGTCTACGACGTCTGGGGCGCGACGGTCACCGCGGCCCACAGCCTGGCTCGGCGGGCCGGTCGGGGACAGATCCTGGTGTCGGGCGCCACCGCCGCCGTGCTTCCCGATTCGGTCGGGCGGGCCCGCGCCGGCGGCGACGACGAAGACGGCTGGGTGGTCGATGCTGCGTCGGTGGGGGAGTCGACATGATCTCGGGCAGCAGCTCCGCTTGGGCCGCGGTCGCCCTGCTGGTCCTGCCGGCGGCGATCATCGCGGCGGCCGAGCTGGACGAGCGTCTGCGCCAGCGCGAGTCGCCGTTGCGTGGAGCGGTGCTGATCCTCCGGAACTGGACCCTCCCCTTCCTGGCCATCTGGATGTTCATCACGCCGGTGCTCGGCGTCGATTCGAACAGCACCGGCCCCCGATTGGCCGCCTCGGCTCTGCTGCTGTCGCTGGCTGTGGCCGTCCTGCGTGTGCTCGGGGTGGTGATCGGTGGCATTCGCCGGCGATCACACGCCGAGGATCGTCTCCGGGTGCCCGAGCTGCTCCTGGCGATCCCTCGCCTGGGCATCATCATCGTCACCGCCTGGGTACTGGTCAGCACGATCTGGGGCGTCGACCTGTCGGCTGCCCTCACGGCCCTCGGCGTCACCTCGCTGGTGATCTCCTTCGCCCTCCAGGACACCCTCAGCGGGCTGGCGTCGGGCGTGTTGCTCCTCAGCGATCAGCCGTTCACACCGGGCGACTGGATCAGCGTGGGCGACATCGAAGGCCAGGTCGTGGACATCAACTGGCGGACGTCGCGCATCCGCGACCGCAACGGCGACATGATCATCGTGCCCAACAGCGAACTGGCCGGATCGAGCGTGATCAACTTCACCTCACCCGACGCGCTCCACCGCGTGGTGGTGTCGCTGCAGGTTGCCTACCTGAACCCGCCCACGTTGGCCAAGGACATGCTCCTCGATGCCGCTCGCGGGACGCCGGGCGTGCTGGCCGAGCCGCCTCCGGTCGTCCGGGTGGTGCAGATCGACGACCCCCTCATGGGCTACGAGGTCCACATGTGGATCGACGACTACTTGATCGCGCCCCGGGTGAAGAGCGACTTCGGTGCCCTCGTCTGGTACCAGTCCCATCGCCACGAGGTGCCTCTGCCCAGCCCGGCGCAGGATCTGTACCTGTACGACGGTGTGGTCAATGCCGCCGCGGGCACACCCGGCCCGGGCGAGCTTCGCCAGGGACTGCAACGGTCGCCGCTGGTGTCCACCCTGCCCGATGCCGACATCGACCGTTTCGCCCACTCGGCCAGACTGGTGCGGTTCGCGGTCGGCGAGGCGCTCGACTCAAACGACGGTCGGGATCTGCTGGTCATCGTCGACGGTCGCGCCCTGCTCGTGCTGACCGAGCCCGGCGGCTTCGAGGTCACGGTCTCCGATCTGGGGCCGGGCGACATCGTCGGACTCACCGGCACCGACCTGGCCGAAGGCGGGGAAGTGGTCGTGCGGGCCATCACCGACTGCGACGTGGTCGTCGTCGACGGCGCCATCGCGAGCGAGGTGGGTAGCCGCAACACCGAGTTGGCCGCCGCCCTCAACCGGCAGTCCGAGCTGCGCCGTCGCCGGGTGGAGCGCATCGTCGAGCACCGGGTCGCCCCACCACCTGAGGCCCACATCGAGGAGTCGGGCTCATGAGCGCCGACTCGACATCGTGGCTCAACCGGCCCCGCAAGCTGCGGCGAATGCTGGTGACCGCCCTGGTGCTGGTGACGCTGGCGTCGGTACTGCTGGTCGGCGGGCTCAACTTCGTGGCTGCCCGCCGCCTCCTCGACGACGGCACCAGCGAGCAGATGCAGAGTGTGGGTGAGCTCCGGTCCCGCAACATCGAAACCGGAGGCCGGCGCCTGCTGAGCCAGGTGTCGGCCGCCTCGCACGATCTGGGCGTGGTGGCGGCACTGCGCGCGCTGAACACGTCGTTCCAGGACCTGGCGACGGCGTCGCTCGACCCGGCGCAGTCACGCGACCTCGACAGGGCCTACCAGGTCGAGGTCGTCGACCCGATCGTCGATGCCGGCCTGGTCGCCGGGGTCGAGCTCACCGTGGCCGACGTCGAACCGGGTTCCAACGAGGGTCGATACCTCCAGTATCACTACACCCTGCTCGACCCGGCGACGCGAGCCGAGACCGATGACCCCGGCGATGGCTCGGCGTACAGCGCCACCCACGCCGAGCAGCACCCTTTCCTGTCCGACCTGGCCCGCTCGCTCGGTGTGAGCGACCTCCTGCTGGTCAACGACGACGGTGAGGTGATCTACAGCGACCAGAAGCGCATCGACTTCGGCGCCGATCTCGTGAAGGGACCGCTGTCGGACAGCGTGCTGGCCGCACTGCTGAGCGATGACCTGGCCGTGGCCCGCACCGGGGACGCGGTCATCAGCGACTACGAGGTGTACGTTCCGGGGGGAGCGGCGCCGGCGCTGTTCACCGCGGCCGCCGTTCGTGACGGCGGCGAGGTGATCGGGGCGCTCGCGACCAGGCTGGACACCGCGGCGTTGAACTCGCTCACCACGGCCGATGGGCAATGGGAGGCCGTCGGGCTGGGCGATGGCGAGAGCTACGTGGTGTCGGCCGACGAGCTGGTGCTCCAGAGTGAGAGCCGGCGGTGGTTGGAGGATCCCCAGGGCTATCTGGCCGCCGTCGACGATCCCGAGCTGGCGGCGCTCATCGAGACCTTGGGCTCACCCGTGGGCCTCCAGCCCGTCGACACCGAACCGGTTCGACAGGCGATCGAGGGTCGGTCGTTCCTCGGCAGCGCAAAGAACTACCTGGGCCAGAGCACCCTCAGCTACGCCACACCCATCGACATCGGCAATCGCCGGTGGGTGATGGTGGCCGAGGTCCCCCTCGACGACGCACGAGCGCCGCTGTACGACTACGCCCGCCGGCTGGGGCTGGTCATCCTGGTCGTCGTCCCCATCGCCGCCCTCCTCGGGTTCTGGTTGGCTTCGCGCCTGACCCGGCCCATCCCCCCGGTGGTCGATGCCGCGTTGGCCGTGGCCGGCGGTGACCGGGACCCACAACTGCCGGACCTGGGCCGTGACGAGTTCGGCGACCTGGGGCGCCGCCTGGTGCAGATGGCCAACGAGCTCGGTCGCCGGGAAGCCGAGCTGGCCGACGAGTTCGAGCGCAAGCGCGAACTGCTGTTGACGGTGCTGCCGGCCCGCGCCGTCGATGCCGAGGGAGACATCCTGGTGGGGGGTGGCGTGGCCGACGAGGTGACGGTGATCGCCGTGGGCATCGATCCGGCCGAGGGCACCACGGTGGAAGCCGACCGGGTCGAGGTGTTGAGTCATGTCTCGGCGGCGGCCGAGCGACTGGCCGCCGACCGGGGCCTGGAGCGCGTGCGATCGTCGGCCGATCAGTTCCTGTTCCTGGCCGGTCACCGTGTTCCCTCCGACGGGGCCGATGCGGGCCTGGAGTTCGCGGGCGAGCTGGCCCGGGCCATCCAGACGTTGGCCACCGACGAGGGTGCGGTGCTGTCGGTGCGGATGGGGCTGTCCACGGGTCCCGTCGGCAGCGGCGTGTTGGCCAGGGGCTCACTCACCTTCGGGGCCTGGGGCGAACCGGTGCGGCGAGCCCTCGCCATCGAGGCCCTGTCCCGTTCCGACGAGGTACTGGTGGATGCCAGCACCGCGGCCGCCGCCGACACCGAGCGATGGGCACTGCGGTCGGCGCCGGACGTCGTCGATCTGAGCGGTCGGGCCATGGATGTCTTCGTTCTGGTCGAGGGCTAGGAGCTCGTGGAGCCGATCCCCCCGGCCAGACAGCCTCGCCCGAACCGTGCTCCGCTGCCCGAGTGGTGGTGGGAACAGACGCTGCAGACCCGTCAGATCCTCGCCGCGCTGATCGCGTTGGTCCTGGTGGTCGGGATCGGCTTCGGTCTCACTCGGCTTCTCGGTGGAGGCGGTGTCAGTGAAGCCGAGGAGTTCGTCGACCAGCTCGATCCGGCGGCCGTGCGCCAGTGGGACCAACTGGCCGAGTGCGAGTCGGGCCGCGACTGGGCGGCCGACACCGGCAACGGTTACTACGGCGGCCTCCAG
>JAOUEE010000537.1 GCA_029858875.1 Acidimicrobiia bacterium | reverse complement strand
TCCACCGCCCGACGCACGTCGTAGGCCTGCTTGCGCCGTTCGGGGACCACCCCGCGCAGCTCGCGCTGGTCGGCGCAGGTCCACGGCCCGACCGTCCCCTGGAAGTACGACAGATAGCGCTTGGCCGCGGCGACGGCGGCGGCATCGTCGGCCACCACCAGGTCGAGCACCCCGTTGGGCTCCTGTATCGACACCGGACCGATGTCCTCGGGCCGGAACCGACCCAGCCCACCGCCCTCGATCATGGCGGGGCCGGCCATGCCGAGGTTGGCGTCCTCGGTGGCGATGATCACGTCGCAACACCCGGCCAGGGCGGCGTTGCCGGCGAAGCAGCGGCCGGACACGATGCCCACCATCGGGACCAGCCCGCTGAGCCCGGCGAACAAGGCGAAGGACAGCAGGTCGTTGCCCGAGATGGCCGGCGTGTCGGTGTCGCCCGGTCGTCCGCCCCCACCCTCGGCGAACAGCACCACCGGCAATCGGAGTCGCGCCACGATGGGCAGCAGCCGATCCTTCTTGGCGTGCCCGCGCTGGCCCTGGGTACCGGCCAGCACCATGTAGTCGTACGACATGACCGCACACCGGCTGGCCCGGTCGTCGAAGCGGTCACCGTTGACCCTGGCCAACCCGCCGATGAACCCGTCGGCCGCAGTGTTGAGGATCAGATCGTCGCGTTCGCGCCGAGCTGTCTGGGCCGCGATGGCCAGCCCGCCGTACTCCTCGAAGCTGCCCGGGTCGACCAGGTCGACCAGGTTCTCCCGGGCCGTTCGACGCCCCAGGCGGTGACGCTTGGCCACCGCTTCGGGCCGGGCATCGTCGTCGAGCATCCGTCGCCGAGCCAGCACCTCGGCCAGGTCGGGACGCACCGCGGCGACATCGACGTGATCGGGCTCGGCGGGGGAACCATCGGCCACCTGGGCGGGACGCAACCGAAGGATCGCGTCACCCGCGTCCAGGGTGTCGCCGACACCGACCTCCAGCTGCTCGACCACCCCGGACGCCTCGGCCGCGATCGGGTGTTCGATCTTCATCGACTCGAGCACCGCCACCACGTGCCCGATCGCCACCTCGTCCCCGAGGCCGACGGCCACGCGGGTGACGGTGCCCGCGAAGGGAGCACTGATGGTGATGGCCACGGCGATCAGCGAGCTTCGCCGAAAGCGTCGACGACAGCGGTCGGCTCACCCAGGCCCGACGCCTCGAGCAGCTCGGCCACGGCCACCGGCATCAGATCGGCCAGAGTCCACAGGTCCGGCACCAGTTCGGGGTCGGCGGCGATGCCGATGTCGAGCCGGTCGATGTAGCTCAGCACGGTGATGTTGAGGCCCATGGCCTCCATGATGACCGAGCCGGGGAACATCCCCGTGGCCTCGGCCCCGGCGAAGTAGATCGGGAAGGGCGGTCCCGGCACGTTGGAGATGATGGTGTTCATCATCGTGGGGATGGAGGCCAGGGCACCGGTACCGTGGAGGGTGCGGATGGCCAGGTTGAGCATGAGCGGCGGCGCCGTCTCGCCGAGCGACTGGATCTTGCGAGCCCGAACGGCGCTGGTCATCTCCTTGGCGCCCTGACTGTTGCGATTGATCTGGCGCAGCCGTTCGATGGGATCCTCGACGTCGGTGGCCAACGACACGTTCATGTTGGCGATCTGGTTGTCGAGCGAGTCGTCGCCAGCGGCCCGGGTCGACACCGGCACGCCGGCCACCAGGCTGGCATCGGGCAGCTCGTCGTGGGACTCGAGGTACATCCGCAACGCACCCGCGCAGATGGCCATCACCACGTCGTTGACCTTGACGTCGTGATGCACCTTGAGGTTCTTGACGTCGTTCAGCGACACCGAGGTGAACGCACAGGTACGGCGAGGGCCGATGCGCTCGTTCCATCGCGTGCGGGGTATGCCCGTGTAGGCGGCCGGGGTGTCGGCCCCCAACTGGTGCTGCACGGCGGCCACGCCGCGCTGGGCCAGCGCCGTGCCGTAGCGCATCATGCGGAACGGTGTCCGCGCGTTGGGCACGATGCTGCGGGCCAGCAGCTCCCACGACGACGGCTCGGGTCCGGCCCCCTCGGTACCGCCGGGCGGTTCGGGCGTGGGGGCGT
>JAOUEE010000159.1 GCA_029858875.1 Acidimicrobiia bacterium | reverse complement strand
GCTCAGCTCGGTGCACTTCCCCGCCTCGATCTGGTCGACCAACTGGAAGATGTAGTGCAGTTGCTTCTCGGCGATCTCGATCAACGAGAAGTTCCCCACCGGCCCATTGGGACCATTGAGCATGAAGAGGTTCGGGAACTCCGGGATGGAGATCGACAGATAGGCGGTCGGCCGATCGGCCCACACATCCTCGAGGTCGACCCCATCCCGCCCGATCACCGCCATGGGACGCAGGAACCGATCCACCCGGAATCCCGTCGCCAACACCACCACATCGAGCTCGTGCAGCTCACCATCGACCGTGCGAACACCCACGGCCTCGAACCGATCGATCCCCGACGTCACCAACCAGGCGTTCGGCGCCTGAATGGCGTCGTAGAAGTTGGACGACACCACCAGCCGCTTGCACGCGGCGCGGTACTCGGGAGTCAGCTGGGCTCGAAGCTCCGGATCGCGCACCGTCTCCAGGTGCTCGCGGCAGCGCTCGGCGATACCGGCCAGGTGCGGTGAGTCGGCATCGACCACCGCATTCGAGAACCCCTCGGTGAAGAGCTCGCGGAGCTCCTCGTAGAGCGTGGGCAGGGCATCGGGGTTCTCGCGGAACTCGCGACGTTCCTCCTCGGTGTAGGGCTCGTTGTCGATGGGAGCGATCCACTGAGGGGTGCGCTGGAACATCTGCACCTCGGCGACCTGGTCGACGATGGCCCCCACGATCTGCACGGCACTGGATCCGGTGCCGATCACGCCGACCCGCTGGCCGGCCAGATCGACCGAGTGATCCCATCGGGCGCTGTGGAAGGCCCGCCCCTGATAGTCGTCGATACCCTCGAAGTCGGGGATGTTGGGGTGATGCAACACCCCGGTGGCGGCGAGGATGACGTCCACCTCGTCGTGGTGCCCGTCGACGGTGTCGAGATGCCATCGCCCATCCACCCGACGACAGCACGAGATCTCGCTGTCGAACCGGAGATGCCGACCGAGGTCGTGCTCTTCGGCCACGTGCGTGAAGTACTGCTGCAACTCGGCGCCTTCGGCGAAGCGGTGCGTGAACTCGGGATTGGGCGCGAACGAGTAGCTGTAGAGATGGGCCGGCACGTCACAGGCAATGCCCGGATATGTGTTCTCCCGCCAGGTGCCGCCCAGGGTGGACGCCTTCTCGTAGATGGTGAAGTCGGTGCAGCCCCGTTCGCGCAGCTTGATGCCGCAGAGGATGCCGGACATGCCGGCGCCGATGACGGCGAACCGGAGACGGGGGGGCGCTGGCCTGGAGGACGACATGGCGTAGACGGTAGGCCGACCGGCCACCGCCGTCCCAGCTCGCCGGTCCCGGTAGTGTCGATCGGCGATGCCCGCCTCGGATGCCGTCGACCGCTTCTGTGCCAGCGCCCGCGCCGAGGGCCTGGCGCCCGAAGTCTCGCGCTACCCCGACGGAACCCGTACGGCGGTCGATGCCGCAGCTGCCGTGGGCTGCGGAGTGGACCAGATCGTCAAGTCCCTGGTGCTGATGGCCGGCGACCAGTCGGTCCTGGTGCTGTGCTCGGGCTCTCGGCGAGTGGATCTCGACGCACTGTCCGGGCACCTCGACCAGCACGTGCGCATGGCGACGGCCGAGGAAGCCCGGGAGGCCACCGGGTTCGCCATCGGCGGGACACCCCCGTTCGGCCATCCGGTGCCCCTGCGCACGATCTTCGACCCGCATCTCGCCACGTTCGACACCGTGTACGCCGCCGCCGGTACGCCCGACAGTGTGTTCGCCATCGATCCCGCCTCCCTGATGTCCATCACCGACGCGGAGCCGGCCGATGTCACGAGCTGACCGGCGCACGCCGTTGCACGACGTGGCCATCGTGGGCGCCTACAACACCCGGCAGGCCAAGGCGCTCGACGTCAGCGAGCTGGAGGTGCTCTTCGACGCCATGGAGGGAGCAGTGGCATCGGCCAACCTCTCCCTGGCCGACATCGACGGGGTGAACGTGACCTCGTCGACCCGCCGCACCAACTCGCGCGAAGTGGTGGCGTGGCTCGGTGGTCGGCCCAGTTGGACGGGTGTCGACATCGGCATTCCCGGCATCGTGGAGGCGGCCCTGGCCATCGCCGCCGGGTTGTGCGAAACGGTTCTCATGGCCACGGCGCAGGTGCGTGAGTACACCGACCGTGCGAGCACGGCTCCGTGGACCCGACCGAGCAACGAGTTCGTCGAGTGCTTCGGGCTGCACACGCCCGGCGAGTTCGCGTTGATGGCCCGACGCCACATGCACCTCTACGGCACGCCACCCGAGGCGCTGGCCGAAGTGGCGTCGGCCATCAGGAGCAACGGTGCCCGCAACCCGCAGGCCGTGCACTTCGGTCGGCCGGTCACGCCAGACGATGTGCTCCGGTCCCGCCTCATCGCCGATCCGTTCCACCTGCTCGACTGCGCCATGACCTCCGAGGGTGGCGGCGGGCTGGTGCTGACGAGGGCCGACCGGGCGCGCGACCTGGGCGTGACCCCCGTCCATCTGCTGGGGGCCGGGTCCGATCGCCAGGGCATGGCATACGTGACCGCACCGGTGTGGGACCTCTACGGCCAGGTCGGCGCCCGGGCCGCAGCCACCGCATTCGCCCAGGCCGGGCTCTCGCCGGCCGACATCGACGTGGCCGAGCTGTACGACCCCTTCTCGTTCGAGATCATCCGCCAGCTCGAGGTGTTCGGGTTCTGCCCGCCCGGAGAAGCGGCCGACTTCGTCCTCGACGGGCAGCTGCGCATCGACGGCAGCCTGCCCATCGACACCGACGGTGGGCTGATGTCGTTCAGCCACGCCGGGCTGGTGCAGCTCATCCAGAAACCCATCGCTGCCGTCCGCCAGCTGCGGGGCGAGCTGCCGGACGAGTTGACGGTCCCCGGGGCGGTCACCGCCGTCGCCAGCAACGGCGGATCCGGTGCCTTGTTCACCGATGTTCTGGTGCTGGGGGCCGAGGCACCATGACCGACTCCCGTCCGCTCCCGACACCCACCGAGCTGTCGGCACCGTTCTGGGACGGCTGTCGTCAGGGCGTGCTGCGGGTGCAACAGTGCCGACGGTGCCAGGCACTGGTGTTCGTTCCCCGCCCGATGTGCCCGACCTGCCAGCACACATCGCTGGACTGGACCGACAGTGGGGGGAAGGGTTCGGTCTACAGCTTCACCGTGGTCCACCGACCGCCGAGACCGGCCTTCGCGGTGCCGTTCGTCGTGGCCATCATCGAGCTGGACGAGGGATGGTACCTGTTGTCCAACGTGATCGGCTGCGATCCCGACGCCGTGCACATCGGCATGACCGTCGAGGTGGCCTTCACCGACATGGACGAGACCATCACCCTGCCGTTGTTCCGGCCGGTGTGAGTCCTCTCAGTGGGTGTGGGTCGCCCGCTCCCAGGCCAGATCGGCGTCGGCCGCCTGACCCCGGATGTATCCCACGATCTCGTGTATGTCGGCATCGAGATTGCGGGTGTCGACGAACATGACGCCGTAGAGCGCCCGGCCTTCGGTGTAGGCCGGCCGGGCATGACGGATCTCCACCAGGCCGGATCGACCGCGCAGGCGGATCTCCACCCGGTCGCCCACCTCGCGACACGGTGGCAACGGTGCGTCGACCAGCGCGCCCAGAAGCGAGATCTCGCGGATCAGTGCGGGGACGGGCTTGGTGCGGCCGAGCAACCGGCGCTTGCCCGCAGTGTCCCAGTCGATCGGCAGCTCGACGCCACTGACGTCGTGCCGGGGCATCAAGCGATCCGGAAGGTGGGTCTCCATGTTGGTCATCTTCGGCAATGCCGCACCGTTGCTGTACCAAATGGATCCGTCAGCCCTGTTGGCGTTTGAGCACCGGGCCGTCGATGTCGTCCCACTCGACCACCACCACCGTCTCGCCCGCTTCGGCCGCCCGCAGGACCCGGCCCACCGACGTCCGCTCCGTGGCCTCGAGGCGAGCGATCGCGGCCCGGCCGATCCAGCGGTATTCGGCGATCTCGGCCGGATCGAGCGACACACCGGCGGCCGTCTCGTCGTCGACGGCGGTATCGAAGACGAAGTCCATGCGCCGCATGGCCGGGTCGATCAACACGATGGGGTGCGCACCCGGGCGCACCGCCAAGCCGACCTCCTCGCGGGTCTCGCGCACCGCCGTCTCCATCGGCGCCTCGCCCCGGTCGCACAGCCCACCAGGGAACACCCAGCCCTCGCGGTAGCTGGTGCGCACGATCAGCAGCGAGCCGTCGGGCCGCTCGATGCGCACCATGGCCGCCATGGTGTACGAAGGCTTGGCCACACCGACGATCCATCGCTTGACGACCGTGGGGAGCACGCTGAACGCCCGCAGGGCGTTGCGGCGCAGGAACACCCTCATCGCGCCGGGAACACCGCGGCCCGAGCGGCCAGCAGCTCGCCCAGCAGCGGGGCAGGCGCAGCCACCGGCGTCCGCCGGATCCCGTGGTCGAGAACGAGCAGGTCGCGGTGGCCGGCGTCGACGACGGCGACCCCGACCTCGGCGCAGATCAACATGGCGGCGGCATAGTCCCACACCCCATGGGCATCGGCAGTGCAGTCGACGAACCCATGCAATTCGCCGGCCGCCACCGCGCACAGGTCCAGTGCTGCGGCGCCGTAGGCCCGATACTGGGCCCAGCCCAGACTCCGCGGGGGCAGTCCGCTGACACCGATGATGGCGTCGGCCAACGCCACCGGTGGTGGCGGGCGGAGCGGGTTGCCCTCACGGGTGGCACCTTCGTGACGCACGGCCCGATAGGTGGTGCCGCTGGCCAGGTTGGCCACCAGCGCGGCGACGGCACCGTCGGCGTCCACGGCGCACAGGCTGAGCGCGTACCAGGGAAGCCCCAACGAGGCATTGGTGGACCCGTCGACCGGGTCGACCACCACCGTGACGTCACCGACCCCCTCGATCGTCCCCGACTCCTCGCTGAGCACGCCCAGACCAGCATCGACCAGGGGACCCAGTATCAGGCCGTCGGCCACCAGGTCGAGAGCGTACTGACCGGGGCGCTCACCGGCGGCCTGGAGGTCATCCACCTCCTGGACGGCGCGGGTGACCGGCTGCACCAGCGAGTCGAAGAGGTCGAGGATCGCGGTGGGATGCACGCCGCCAGTCTCCACCACGACGGCGGATTCTATCGGGCATTCGAGTGCGAGAATGTCCGATGCCCGTGGCAGGCTGTGCCCCAGGCAGCGGCAAGGAGGTCCATTGGCCGTCATCGACATCGCCGGTTTCGTGGCCGACATCAAGGACCACGCCGGCGATCACCAGTTCCATGTCCACGACGAACGCCACTTCGTGGAGACCTACTCGATGCGCCAGGCCTTCGAGGTGGACCTGCATCCCGACCACGCCTGTGGCGGACCGTTGGATCTGCATCTGGCCGTCGACGTGGATCCCCGGGCGCTGATGTCCTTCGAGGACGAGGTGGCCACCGCCGATCCCGACGCGGTGCCGTCGGACGACATCAGCCTCCCGCTCATCTTCACCTGGGCGCTGCCGCCGCTGGCCTCCGGTCCCGACCTGCTGGTCCTGGCCACCGAACTGGCCGGCATCGGCGGATCCGAGCTTCCCCTCGAGGTGTCGGCCCTCGACGCCGTCGGCGCCCTCAGCGTCGAGGGCGAGCCCCAGCGCAGCCTCACCATCACCGCCCGGGTCGAGATTCCGCTCAGCCGCATCTACATGGGCGAGGAGCAGCTGTGCGACGTATTCGACCGCTGCCACGCCATCTGCGACTTCCTGCTCGACCGGGCCCACGCCTGGCTCGACGAGCAGTGACCGACCCCGTCCCGAAAGGACCACCCGATGCCTGAGAACGTGATTCTCCTCGACGACCCCGCCCCTGGGGTTCGCCGCATCACCCTCAATCGGCCCGACAAGCGCAATGCGCTGAACCATCCGCTGCGGGGCGCCATCATCGATGCCCTGCGGACGGCCGACCAAGACGACGAGGTCCAGGTCTCCATCATCCGCGGCGCAGGACCCTCGTTCTCGGCCGGTTACGACCTGGGTGGCGGCAACGAGGGCCACGATCTGCCGTTCTACACCCCAGGCGGCGAGGGGCAATGGCCCCGTCACGTGACCGAGACCTGGATGGGCATCTGGGACCTGGCCAAGCCGGTGATCGCCCAGGTGCACGGCTACTGCCTGGCCGGCGGCAGCGAGCTGGCCACCGGCTGCGACCTGGTCTACATGGCCGAGGACGCGCAGATGGGGTATCCGGCCGTGCGCTTCGGCGTGCCCGACATGCACTTCCATCCCTGGTTCCTGGGGATGCGCAAGGCCATGGAGATGATGATCACCGGCGATTCGATCTCGGGCATCGAAGCGGTCGATCTGGGCTGGGCCAACGCGGCTTGGCCGGCCGACGAGCTGGACGACCGCGTGCTGGAGGTGGCGGTCCGCATCACGAAGGTGCCGGCCGAGATGGTGCAGCTCAACAAGCGGGTGGTGCACCGTCAGATGGAGCACATGGGCCTGCGCAACGGCATCCGGGCCGGCACCGAGCTGTGCGCGCTGGGCACCCACACCAAGGCCATGGAGGAGTTCGTCACCGCCATGCGGTCAGAGGGCGGGCTCACCAAGGCGCTCCAGGAGCGCGACGAGCCTTTCGGCGACTACCGCACCTCACACCGGTAGCGGCACGACCCGACGCTCCAGCATCTCCTCGGCTTCCTGGGGCAGGGGCTGGCGGAACACCCCATCGGGAATGGGCGCCCCCGTCCGCACCAGGGCCAGGTGCCACGAGGGCGACGAGCCGAGCGACCAGCGCAGGAAGCGGATGCTCAGCGCTCCGACGGCGGCCCCGCCAGGCGGGACCCGCAGGCCCATCATGGCTCGCAGGTCGGCGGGCATCGTGGCCACCGCCGCCCAGAGCACGAGGCGATAGCCGAGACGAACCGGCCACGACAGCGGCGGCTGTTTCAGGAAGGCGATGGCTGCATCCAGGCCGGGGCTGGCGGCGATGGCCGGATGCTGCTCGATCCAGGCGGCCAGCTCGGACTCGGTCCGGGGCAGTGGGTCGGCTCCGAGCAGCCGGCCGATCTCGGCCTGCTCGGCCACGAACCGATCGGCATCACGGGGCGACAACGGACTGGCGCCGTACTGCTGGTAGCTGACCAGGAACGAATGCGTGAGGGTGTTGTGCACCCACGCAGCCAATGCCGGATCCGACGCACGGTACGGGCAGCCCCGATGAGATTCCCCGACGACGCGGCGGTGGGCCCGACGAACCATGTCGGTCGCCGCTTCCACCTCGGGTGCCGAGCCGAAGGAGGTGGCCGTCACATACGCCGAGGTGCGGGACAGCCGACCCAGCGGGTCCTCCCGGTAACGGGAGTGGTCCTGGACGCCGGCCACCACTTCGGGATGGGCCGACTGCACCAGCAGCGCACGCACGCCGCCAACGAACGCGGCCGCGTCTCCGAGCACCGGCCACGTGACGGAATCGGGCCCACACAGTCCCGGGTCGCCAGGGTGGTCGAGCGTGTGCTCCAGCGGCGCCGGCCCGTGCGAGAACAGACCGGTGGTGGTGGCGACGATCCGGTCGCGCAGGAAGTCCAGAATCGCACTCATCAACAAGGGCTTCGCCGAAGGCCACCGGCTGGATGCGACGCCGACCGGTGGTGTGACGGGTGACCCGAATCCGGATGGCTGCGGCCCGTCGAATCATCGGTGACGGGAGGAACCCATGAACCACGAAGCCTTCACCGAGGCCATCGATGCCCATCTGGCCGCCGCCGACGGCGAGTTGACCCGACGCAGCACCGTCATCGACGGCCTGTTGGATCTGCGGGCCGAGGCGGCCACCGACTCGGACCTGGTGGCCGAGATCGACGGCTGTCTCGGCGCCGCGCCGGGCGTTTCGGTCACGCCGACGAAGTGGTGGATGGCCGAGCTTCGGCGGCTGCGTGCCGTCGCGGACGCCGTCGCGGTCGCGGCGCCGGCCTGAGCCGCGGTGTCCCAGATCCTCACTCATGGCCCCGGGCAGCCAGCCGACCCGGCGCTGGCCGACGCCCACATCCGGGTGTGGATCGACCACGACCTGTGTACCGGTGACGGGATCTGCGAGGACACCTGCCCCGAGGTGTTCGTGATCCGCGACGACGGGATCGCCTACGTGCACGAGGGCGATCGGGTCATGAACGATCCGGACCGCCGGGTGGATGCGGCCCGCGTGTCGCACCGGCACGAGGAGGCGGTGTTGTGGGCGGCACAGCACTGCCCCGGTGAATGCATCTTCGTCGAGCCGGCGGCTTGAAGCTCTTCGCCTGTCCGGTTGTGGGCGCTCACGGCGGGCGGAAGGGTGAGCGCCC
Source organism: Acidimicrobiia bacterium (assembly GCA_029858875.1). Taxonomy (GTDB): domain Bacteria; phylum Actinomycetota; class Acidimicrobiia; order Acidimicrobiales; family SHLQ01; genus JAOUEE01. Next base: position 293 of record JAOUEE010000159.1, on the reverse strand, counting down.
TGGCGGTCGATCGACCGACACGACGAGGAGGATGCCATGCCGGCACCGGAACTGATCCATGTGGCCACGCTGAAGGCCCAGCTCGGAAGCGACCAGTTCATGATCCCGGACGGACCGAAGGGCACGCGAGTGGTGGCCGAGGTCGACAACGTCGTCGTCGCCGGTGAACGCCTGAACGCCCACATGGTGGGCAAGTCGGCGGCCGACTGGCTGACCGTCGCCCCCGACGGCACCTACGGCACCCTGGACGTACGCGTGACGCTGCGCACCGATGACGATGCCCTCCTCTACTG